>JBMFUH010000568.1:0-4953 GCA_049966735.1 Isosphaeraceae bacterium | reverse complement strand
CCCAGTGACCAGGCGCCGCAAGGAATCAGGATCTCCTTTTGCTATCCCTGCGGGGAAATCGACCCAGGAGTTCAAGGAAGCGTGGACGGTTTCCCAGACTGATGAGTCGATCGCCTCGACGCCAGCGGCATCCGCCAAGATCCAATCCGCCCCTGCAACATTCTTTGCCAGCAGATCCGCGTAGCCTGCCGCGTTCAGTTCCCGGGGAGCGCGGGCGATCACGTCGAGATCGGCCAGGACCCCAACCGGCGCCGGACAGGCGAAGGTCTGTTTGAAGCCCTCGTGCAGAATCGAGGCGCCGAAGGCCGTGTAGCCGTCCATCGAGGCCGCGGTGGCGACCGCCAGGTACGGGCGACCCAGCCGGTGCGCCACCAGCTTGGTCAAGTCGTTGATCGTCCCGGAGCCTACGGCGACTGGAACCGCCTGAATGGGCGAGAGGGCGGTCTGGAGTTCGAGAACGCGAGTTTCCTCGGCAACGATGTCGGGGCGGAAGAGGAAAGGGACGATAGAGGTCTGGCCTGCATGGCGGAAGCTGTCGACGACATCTCGCCCGGCTGCATCGAAGGTTCGCTCATCGGCCACGATCACTGCCGCCTGGGGGCCGAACAGGGTGGCGAATACTTCAGACGTGCGATGGCGGATGCCGGCATCGACCGCCAGGTATCGCGTATCCCGAGCCCGGGCGAGGGCTCGATCGAAGGGACGATCCGATCGGCTCATAGGAAGCTCTCCGGAGCTTCTCGGGACTGGCGATGGAGTACCGATGCCAATCTGGCCAGGAAGGCAAGGCAAGGCCCACCAAGATGGCTTTGGGCAAGGGGGTACGCCAAAGCAACAAGACGAACTCCAGTATCGTACCCATCGCGTGCCAGAGGAAGCTCACCCGAGCCGAGAGGCCGCCTACGTGATAGAAAAAGGGGCTCATGCGGCTTTACGGTGGGTGAATGACAGTTCTTGCTGGATCTCAGCGGTAAAACGCGCATCCAGGGCTTTGGACTCGAGCCGGTTGATGATTTCGCGGTCTGGGTTGCGAATGCCCACAAGCTAAACCTTCTGGACAAATGTTGCCCGAGTGTGCCCAGTCAGACATGTGTCTGAAGGTAGGGGCGTTAGTCGGTAGCCAGGGGCGGCTGCCGCCCCTGGGACCTGGGACCGAGGTGGACCAGCACAGAAGGCATTGCAGTAGGTCAAACATTCCTGTCCGACCGGGACGGACAAGAATGTCCGTCCAACGGCGGAAGTGATTCTGCGGGACACGGTCCGGATCGAATACCGGGAAGTGATCCCGCACCTATCCCTCAATCCTTCAATTCAAACGTGAAACTATTGGATTTCTCCTCCACCTTGGCTGTCAACCCGCTCTTGTGGGCGTCTTGGTAGATCACGGGGATGGAGCTTTTGGCCATCTTCAACGCTTTGGCCTGGATTTCCGGAGGCAGTTGCGCCAGGTTGGACATTCCATGCTTCTTGGCGGCCTTCTCGGCTTCGGCCTTGGCCGCCGCCTCGTCGATTTCCTTGGTGTCAATGCTCACCACATAGTCGCCCGGCAGCGCGCCGTCACCTTCGCTCAAGGTTGTCAGCGACGAGAACGTGCCGTCCTTGATCTGCCCGGAGGCCGGGCGAGATTTCCCATCCTTGGGCACGAAATTGATCCGGCCCTTGGCGAGTGGCTGCCCCTTGTAAGTCACCGTGCCCGATACGGGGTAGCGCTTACCCAGGGAGTCGTCCTGGGAGCAGCCCAGCACAATCAAGAGCGCGGAACCAAGCGCCAGTGCCAACGCACGCGGCGCAACCTGACTTCGATTCAGCATGGCGATGATCTTTCTGCTGTGAGTCGTGCTCGAAAATGTGAATCAGTAGCTACTGGAGCTGACAACCTCGCCGCCCATGCGGCTGCCCAGAGCATTGTACGTGTACGGGTTGATCGAGGCCTTGAGAAACTGCACGTGCCCGTCAGCCATCAAGAAGTTCGCCCCGCCCGGGTGGGTGCTCTTGAAACCGCGGGCGGCGTAACTGAACCGGCAGGCCCAGTTGGTCGTGCCGTATGTACCGCAGGCTGGCCCCGGCTGGCCGGTGAAGAGGTTGATGGGGACGGTCGTGCCGGACCCGACCCCGGTATGGCCGTACATCTCGTTGTTGGCGTCTTGCCAGGGGAGGACTTCGGCGACCAGGATCGTGTTGCTCAGGCCGTCGGTCACGCTTTGGATGGTCGCGGTCTGACCGGTGCGGTAATCGGCAAAACCTCGCATGATTCCCTTGGCGAACATGTCGGCCACGCCTGTCGTACCCCAGAAACCGTCCCAGCCACGACGCTGTGCCCCAAGCGGCAGGGTCAGCGGCGATGAATCCTCCCAGGGATTTTGACCGCTCAAGGGTAGGATCAAGTAATTGTCGCCGAAGCTCATGTTGTAATTCGTGGTGGGTACGCCAGTCTGTCCGCCGAACGGGTTGGGCGGCGGCGTCATGACACTGTAGGTCCCCGAGTTTCCATAGGGGGTGAGCCCGGTATTCTGGGGGTCCGAGGGACACTGGAAGACGTTGATGATCGTGTACCAGGCGGTCGCGAGCCCATACGTCAGGTTGCCACTGTCTTCCTGGAGCATGAAATTCCAGGCGTTGTAGACCGTGGTCTGCTCCAGCTCGGGCATGATCATCATCCGCCAGCTCACCTTGGCGTCCCAGGCCCAGCCATCGCCAGGAGGTTGGGCCGACATTGCCGGGACGAACAGGTTCACCCGGTCAATATAGTTGTGGATCGCCAGGCCGATCTGCTTGAGGTTGTTGGTGCACTGCGCGCGGCGGGCCGCCTCCCGCGCTTGCTGCACGGCCGGCAACAACAATGCGATCAAGACAGCGATGATCGCGATGACTACGAGCAACTCGAT
Organism: Isosphaeraceae bacterium; assembly: GCA_049966735.1. Taxonomy (GTDB): domain Bacteria; phylum Planctomycetota; class Planctomycetia; order Isosphaerales; family Isosphaeraceae; genus Aquisphaera. The sequence goes on along the minus strand of JBMFUH010000568.1, from coordinate 2,068 downwards.
AAGCGTGAATCCTCGACGTCGCATCGGCAAGACTCCTTACGGGATTGAAAGACAGCGGAAAACTGACTGGAGAGAATGACCAGAAGGAAAACGTGAGTTTACTTTGCGCATTCAGCATCATCGCCGGGGGCAATTCGAGGATCGCCCGGTAGGCACAAGGAAAATCGACATGGGACCTGTTCGATGCCTACAATTCAACGAACGGCTTGATCCCAAGCCTCATCGCGCGGTCCAAGTCCCCACAGCCCACCAACACTGCTAGCGTCTCGCTTGATTCTTCTGGTTCCTTCATCGAAGCCCGAAGAAACTAAAACTCAGTGCGAGAACAAACGATGCAAAACGCGCAAACAACCCCAACCCTGCAGAAACAGGCTTCATCCGCCTTACTCGGATTACCGTACAGACAGCACAACACACCTTCTGAATAACATTTCTGCACTGCTTGTCAAGTAGTGAGTGGCTCGTCTCGCGAAAAATGATTAAGTTGCTCTTGTGGGCGACTTGTCACGATTTCGAACGTGCACGACGGTTGTCACACGTCTTCTGACAAGTTCGTCCGGGGCAGATTTCCCTGCTCGTCGGGGTGATCGAACACCGGGGCTGCAGATAGTGCGTCAGCAACCGGAGGTGGGCACTCTTGCTCACTTTAAGTGCAATTGATTCCGGCACACGGAAATCCGTTATGCCTTTGCCTGTAAGTGTTTGCGTGCCTGTTTCCGCGGCTTAATCAGATAAGCAAGCGTCTTGGGTCGACGCTTGTTTGGTCCCGTTCACGAGGTGGCGTAGGTGGGATTTGGGGACTTCGATGGCTGGTCACTTTGCTGGCAGCAGGGACGGAACCCGCTGGCCGCGCGGGAGCGCCTCGAAGCACGAGCCGAGATAGTCCAACACACTGCGTTGCTGCTGTCGGCAGGTGGCTGCCACCGTCAGCATTCGCTCCACGAACCGGCTGCCATGGGCACTGTCCGTTCCACCACTGATCCGCCGCCAGATCACCGCGTGACGCGGCGCGCGTTCGGAGGCGTTGTTGGTCGGCTCAACACCCTCGTGATGCACGAAGGTCCACAGGGCCTCCTCGACCTTGAGGATCTCGAAGCACGTCGCCGCCGTCTTGGCGCAGCCGCACCTTTGGCGGGCTTCCAACGCCGCCTTGACCTCACGCCGCAACCGTGCCGCAATCCTCTTGAACCGCTGCCGATCGATGGTCCCGTCGCACAGACGGCGCCACCAACGAAACATCCGCTTGGAGAGTCGCAACAAGGCACGCCCGGTCGCCTCCCCGTGCCCTCCGCGGTCGATCATCGCTTGGAAATCCCGATCCAGGTCACTCCAGCGTAAGCCTTCGGTCATCCCGTCTTGGGGAGTCGTTTTTTCGCGAGCAGGTGGTTAGACTCGACCATCATGGATGGCGACTCGGCTTCTGTGTTCTGTTTCACTCCTCTGCGGGTTCCGGTCTCGGAGTTGGGTCAGGCTGCGCCGGGTCCGGCTCTGTCTTCCGCTTCCGCGACGGCCCCTGTCTGTTCGGCGCCGCCCTTGCCGACGGGGCCGTGTCCGGTTTGTCCCCGGCTCGAGCAGGAGTTCGAGCCCTATCGTCAAGCCGCCTACTGGAAGACCATGCACCGTCGGGTCCGCGAACGCGCCGCCCGGCTCGAAGCCGAGGTCGCAAGGCTCGAGGCCCTACTGCGTTTGCGCGAGCAGCATCTCTTTGGACGCAAGGCCGAGACGGCCGCGGCCACAGAGCCCACGAAGCTGGACCGCGCCCAGTCTTCTGCTACCACGCCTCGGCGGCCGCGGGGCCAGCAACCGAATCGGCGCAGTCCGCCACGCCGCGATCATACCCAGTTGCCCGCCGCCACCGAGGACCACGAACTCCCGCCCGACCAGCGCTGTTGTTCTCAGTGTGGCCAGCCCTTCGCCGATTTCCCGGGCACCGAAGATTCGACCATCCTGGAGGTCGACGTGCGGGCGCATCGCCGCATCATTCGACGACGGCGCGATCGGCCCACCTGCACCTGTGGCGTTCATCCCGGCATCGTCACCGCGCCGCCGGCCGCCCGCTTGATCCCCA
>JBMFUH010000567.1:0-4958 GCA_049966735.1 Isosphaeraceae bacterium | reverse complement strand
GCCGGTTGTACTCGACTCCGCGCTGGACGAACTTGATGCCCTGCTTGATCCACTCATATATGTCCTCGGGGGCGTCCCACTCGACCGACACGTTGTACGCCAGGTTCCAGCTCTGGAAGGTCCAGATCGACAGGAAGTGCGGCTGGAGCCGGGTGATCATGTCGACGTTGGTCTTGAGCCGGTCCCAGTCGTGATCGCGCTTGTTCTCCTCGGCCTGCTGCCAGAGGTAGTTGGCGACGATGCCCCGGAAGCCGCCCAGGAGGAAGAGCTTCATCATGAAGCTGCCGGTATCGATCTGGCCGATGGCCGCTTCTCCCAGGTCTCGGCGCTTCTTCTCATAGGAGAGCCATACTCCGTAAGGCAGCATGGCCCCGAAGCAGGCGAGAATAAGCAGTAGGTAGACGATCTTCTTTTGATGACCTCTCATGCGGCGACCTCACGGTTCTTGAGGATGAAGTATCCGACGATGGAGAACGGCAAGGCGTAGGCCAGGGCCAGCAGGGTATTGGAAATCATGGTGCCCCAGCTCACGGCGAACCCATCAGCCACCGTGTTGCTCACGTCCAGCGCCTGGAAATTGGGGACGACGTAGACGAGCATGGACATGACGGGCATGACCAGCGAATCCAGGGTCTTGGCGATGACGACCCCCCAGGTGGGGTCGAGCTGGCTCATCTGGTTGTCGTGCGTCACCAGCCGGATCAGCGATTCAAACGGACCGCCTCCCAGGATGTTCTGGCGAGTGAAGTCGACCAGGAAGCTGTAGGCGAGTTGCCCCGCGAAGAAGAAGGCGATGGTCGTGAGCAGGGCCACCGGCCAGCTCAGGAAGGTGCCGGCGAAGATGCCGATGGCGCAGAGCACCATGGCCTGGAGCCAGACGCCGAAGAGCCCCTTCATGAAGTTGGTTCCGAAGTTGCCGGAGCTGGACAGCAGGTAGAGATCGCTTTCCGCCATGCCCAGATACTGCGTGGGGCTGATGCAGCGGATCTCGATCGTCAGTTCGCCGTGGGACCCGGCCAGGATCTTGGGGTCGATCAACCGCTGGTTGGTGTAGTATTCCTTGATCGGGAAGATGTCCACCGAGCTGTCCAGGGTGCGGGGGTTGGTCACCTCCATCTGGGCGAGCACCGGGTCGCCAACCCTGCCCTTGGTGGTCCGGTAGACGTTGAAGCTCATCTCCACCTTGATCGGCTCGGCGTGGAGCTCTTGGGCCTGCTGGCGCAGCTCTCCCGCTTGCTGGGCATTGCCGGCCTTGTCGGCCTGCACGGCCTGCGCCTCGAGGTCCTCGGCCCGCTTCAGGAGCTGTTCGTACTCCGACGTCGCACGTTTCAGCTCGTCGTTGTGCCGTGCCAGGAGGTTGTTCACCTTGGCCAGCTCGGCGGCAGGCAGGTCAGGTTGCTGTTTGGTCCGCTCGTCCTCCTTGACCTTCTCCTGGATCCCGGACACCCGATCGAGCAATCCCTCGATCGTCTCAGGCGGCAAGAACTCCGCTACATTGATCCTCCGGTTGAGGAAGATCGGATGGCCGGGGAGTGAGAAGGGATCGACGACGCGGCCGTATTTCCAGATGGCCGTCGCCGGCGTCGCTCCCTCGATATGGCTGCGCGGCTGCTTCATCGTCGACTGCTCCATGCCCACGTCAATTCCCATGGCGTGGGGATTCCCCTTGGAGTCGAGGAAGGAGAGCGAACCCATGACTGGGACCCGGGCCGCCATGCGCGCGCGAAGCTGGTCGGCCCCCTCCACCAACTGGTTGTACTCCCGCTCGTTGCCGGGCCTGGCCTCGGTGTGGCCGACCATCGACGTGACCGTGGAGATGACCTGATCGCGTTCGCTCCAGGTAACGGGCTCATGAGGTGGCCACAGGCCGCTGAGCTGGTTTTGCAGGTCCTTGATTTGCCGCGCGTGTTCCTTCAGGTCCCGCGGGCCCGCGTCCACGACCTTCTGGCCGTTGCCGTCGAAAATGCGGAAATGGAGGTCCGGTCCCACCTGTGCCACGATGACGAGGTTCTTCCCCTCGGCCGGGATGTCGCCCACGTCCTTCGCCGAGGACAAGAGGACCAAGTCATAGCCCTTGGCCTTGAGGGCGGCGGCCTCGGTGTTGACGATCGTCGTGTTCACCTGCCGCCAGAGGTAGAAGAGGCTGACCCCGCCGAAAAGGACGACCAGCACGGTCACAATGGCCATGAAGCCGAGCATTCGGCCCCAGACCAGTTCCAGCCGGCGGACCGGCTTGCAAACGACCGTGTGGATGGTCTGCTGCTGGATATCGTTGGGCAGGCTGAGCGGGGTGAGGATGGCAACCATCACGGTCACGAGCAACGAGCAAACCAGGCTGAGCGTGCCGACGAACAGCCTTCCCATCTCGGCCGCGCGGGGCGGGATCAAGAACCAGTGCGTGAATGCCAGGACCAGGCCGAAAATGATCAGCACGACCCAGGGGGCCCACATTCTCCGGAAGGCTTCGTGGATGCTCAGCCGGGCGATCGAGTACAGCCGCCGGCCGCGGATCGCGTAGAATTCCCGGACCAGGGAGACGATCATCCGCGCGAGCACGGCGTAGCCCATGTACGTCAGGCTGGACCGCATTCCAAAGCTGATCCCGTCGCGCCAGGTGGTCTTCAGGCCCCTCAACAAGGCGCTCAAGATCCCGGCCCGCTCCATCACCACGCCCAGGGTGATGCCCAGGAGGAGCCCCACGTGAATGCCGATCAGGACCAGAATGTCGTGAGACTGGCCAAACCGGCGAATGGTCCGCCAGACGCCGAGTTCCGCCCAGAGGCCAAGCACCAGGATGATGACGAAGGCCATGAGCGTGGCGATGGGAATGGACGTGCTCGCCAGGTTGTAAGTCGGCACCTGCTTGGCGGCTTCGAGGGTGCGGAGCAGCATCGTGAGCGGGATGAAGATGATCGCGATCAGGGCCGCGTAGTCGTACCACCGGTTCCTGATCAGATACCGTTCCCTGACCGCGGTGACGATCCACGAGCCCAGCCAGCCAACCAGCGACAGCAGGCTGATCGCCTTGATCCAGAGCATCCACGGCGCCCAGGGGCTGTTCTCTGGCAAGGCGACCGGGTCGCCCCAGACATAAAGCCAGGCGATCATGATTTCGAACCAGTGGGGCATCTGCTGGACGATGGGCGTCTTGGGGGCGCCTGCCTGTGCCCAGAGGAGAGGCAACGCAAGAAGCGAGGACATGGATGAAAAAGCTCCCCGAATACCGACCGACTGCAACGCAGCACGGATAGTCAAACAGATCGCTCGGGCGGCGGACCTCGCTCGCTCGAGCGATCACGGTCTCTGTTTCTCGAGAGTGCCGGGAGGCGTCAGCCGGCGATCAGTTTTCCGAGCGGGACCCCACCAGATCGGCTGCGGTCGGCGGCGCGGGCTTCGAGGTATCGGCAGCCACTTTGCGGCGGCCCGGATGCAGCTCACTTTCCCGGACGATCCGCAGGAACAGCTCTTCGAGGGTGGTCGTGGGATGATCGACGTTCACGTCTTCGCCGCCATGCCGCTCGATCACGCCGCGGATCTCTTCGAGGGCCGAAGGGGACAGGTTGCGTGCCCTGATCTGGGTGACATCCTGGACCGTGAGCAGATCGGAGACCTTGCCGAGTTCCTTGAGTTCGCCGCGATGGAGGATGGCGATCCGGTCGCAGATGTCTTGCATGTCGGCAAGCAGGTGTCCGGAGAGGACGATGGTCTTGCCTCGTTCGCGGAGTTCCCGGATGAGCTGCTTGATCTCGGCCGTGCCGATCGGGTCTAACCCGGAGGTCGGCTCGTCGAGCAGGATCAGTTCCGGTTCATTGATCAGCGCCTGGGCCAGGCCGATGCGCCGCTGCATGCCCTTGGAGTATTCCCGAAGCTGGCGATGCTTGGCGGCGGAGAGCCCGACCATGTCGATCAGGTGGCCCACCCGCCGGTTCCGCTCGCTGGCGGGGATCTTGAAGAGGCGGCCGTAGAACTGGAGCGTCTCCTCGGCGTTCAGGAACTTGTAAAGGTACGACTCTTCCGGCAGGTAGCCAATCCGCTCGTTCTTGGCGACGTTCGTGGTTGGCTCATTGAAGATGAGTGCGTCACCCTCGGTCGGAAACAGCAATCCCAAGAGCAGCTTGATGGTCGTGGTCTTGCCCGAGCCGTTGGGCCCCAGCAGGCCGAAAATCTCTCCCCGGTGGACCTTGAGGTCGAGCGCCTTGAGCGCCTGGACCTTGGGACGTCCCCAGAAGTCGCGATAAACCTTGGTCAGGTTTCGCGTTTCGATGATCACTTCGGAATTCTGTTTCATCACGAGGGCGCCTTCTCAACATGATGGATGAGTAAGCCGGAAGATGCGACGCGGGCTCCTGGACCGGCTGCCCAACGAACGCCAGCCGTGCCGATCAGTCGTATGGGTGGATGACGAGTGCATGGAATAAGCAATAGGAGCAGGACAAGGCCACCGCGACGATCGGCACAAGGCCGGCAACCGCCGGAACAAAGCCAGCCGAAGGGCGAGCCTGGGCAATCGGAGAGACTTCGCCGCCATCAAGCGGACGCACGCGCGGGACGGGTTTACCCACGCGCTTGGGTGTGCTACGAGCGATCCAAGCAAATGGTTCGAACCATTCCCAGCACGCCAGGTCCCGTTGCCTGATCGTCGTACTCCGCATGCGGCCCAGGGACGTTCGCCGAGCGACCGCAAAGGAACTTTAATCATGCTACTCTCATCTCGGCGGATTTGGCAAGCGGTCGAACCTCTCGAGGGATCGGGCCAGCGCGGGCCTTATTATATTGTCTTGTGCTGCGCACTTCGAGGTCAGCGCCGGACGTCCCAGATCAGGGCCGAGCCGCGGTGAAAGCCAGTCAACAGCCTGTGACCATCGGGGGAGAACGCAAGGAGGATGGCCCGATCGTCTTTCGGCTCAAGCCTGAGGACGCGCTGGCCCTGGCCTGATGAAACGGTCTATGTTGTTGCG
>JBMFUH010000566.1:0-4958 GCA_049966735.1 Isosphaeraceae bacterium | reverse complement strand
CCGGCGGGGTCGACGGGAACGGCGAGGGCGCGGCAGATGGCGGAGGCGCGGCGGGCGCGGCACCGGGAGCGGGAGCGGCGGCTGGCGCGGCGGCCGGCGCGGCGGCCGGGGAAGTGGGGGCCTTCTCGTTATCGCTGGGATAGAAGGGCGGCAGCATGTTCGCGCTGTGATAGCTTGCCAGCTCGTGGCGGCTCATCGCCTGGTTGCGGCCTTGCATGAGCGTGCGAAGCTGGTAATCGTCCATCCCCGCCATCTGGTCGGCGCGCGCCATGCTGAGGTCGGCGGCGCGGAGGTCAGGCATGTACCGGTCGGGGCAGTTGCACCAGTAGCCAAATGACACGGGCCAAAAATTCTGCGCCGAGGCCGGAGCGGCACTCGTCACGAGGAACAGAAACGATAGCACGAGTGGATTCTTCATCTCATTCCTCCTGGCAACGCTTTTCCCCGCGCGGTATGTGGAACGGAATTCATTCCGTGCCACGCATTGGACCTGGGCCCTGGTTATTTGATCGACCGCGCGCGGTCCTTGAATCAAGACGAACGCGTGTCGCATCAATTGTAATGCTGATCGATCGGGTTCTGGGCGCCCGAGGTGTTGAGCAGACCGTGGGCCACGACGATCACGACTCCCGAGCCCAGCGTCCCCTTCTGGGGATGGCGGTCCGGGATGTACTTGAAGGTGATGTCTCCAAAGCCCATGTTCCAGTTGTTCACACTCGTCGGCGCTCCTCCGCCCGGGGAGCCTGGCGGGGGACTGGCCGGCAAGCCCTGGCTGGTGATGTAATTCCCCGGAAAATTGCTGGTCGCCGGCAGGGTGTAGCCCGACCCCGTGAACACCACGCCGCTGGAGATGTCATGCGTCCAGTACAGGCGCGTCGGCAGGCCGTCGACCTCGGTCCCGGTCGGTCCCATGAGGTCAAGGATGATGTTGGAGCCGCTCTGGAGCGTGTTGCCGGCCATCATGTTGAACTCGCCGTAAACCGGCTGCGCCGGGTTCGAGGGCTCGAAAAGAATGTACTGGATATGAGACTTTTGCGAGACGTTGCTCGTGGCGGGCTTGGCGTAGCCGTGGATCGTGATTGCCTGCGTGTTGAACCGGGGCGGCCCGACGGTGTACCGGCCGATGGACTTGAGCACGAACGCCTGGCGCTTGATTTCCGCGGCCGAGGGCTGAGGGGTTCCCGGCGGATAGAGCACCGGAACGAACTGCTGAACCTGAGCGACAAGGGCGGTCCGCGCCCCCGCGACCTGGCTGGCCGCGTGCGCCGTGAGCAGCTCACGGTTCTCGAGCCCCTCGATCCCGAGGCGAAGAGTACGGCGGCTTTTCCGCGAGCTGTCCGAGGCCATCGTTCCATCACTCCTTTCATCCCCGGCGGCCGGGCATTTCGGACAGTTCAGTTGTACACCTTGGAAATCGCGCTGGTGATCTGGCTGGTATTGATCACGCCCTGAATGGCGACGACGAAGCGGCCCGATCCCAGCGTTCCCGCCTGGGGATGGCTGTCGGGGAGGTACTTGATGTCAAGGACTCCCGCGCCCTGGTAGAAATCGAGACTGGGGCCGATGTAGGGCCCGTTGCTGGCGAAGGAGTCAAAGGTCCAGTTCAGGTGCGTGGGCAGTGCGTCGGGGTTTGATGCAGGGACCGGCGAGCCGTTCAGATCGAGGAGCAGCAGCCCGCCTGTCTGAAGATAATTCTGGGTGAAGAGCGCCGCGAGCCCGGTCACCTGGTTGGCGTAGGGGTCGCCAGGATTGGGAGTCGCGTGGGGATTGGCCGGCGGGAAGAGCACCATTTGCAGCTTGCCCATGAGGAACTGGTTGGAACCTCCGTCTTTCGAGTAGGCATGAAGGGTCAGCGAGCGGTCGCTGAATCGGGGCGGTCCGACCGTATAGGTGCCGATGAACTTCGCCGTGAACGTCTCGCGCTGAATCTCGGCGGGCGTGGGCGTCCGGGGGGTCTGGGAATTCGGGCCGTAGAGCAGCTCGATCGAGTTGGCGATGACCGTTGGATCAGGAAAGGGAGCATGGGCCGAAGGCGACAGCGCCCTGATCACCGCCGCGCTGGATGCCGGCCGGGAGGCGAGCGCGGCCGCCCGTGCCGACGCCGTCGACAGCAGCTCGCGCGCTTCCAGGCCCTCGACCAACGGTCGAAGCGGCCGCGACGGCTTGCCTGGTCGGTGGTCGCGTTGCATCGGACGTTCGCTCCTTCCTGCTTCTCCGATTACCCCTACGAACTACGAATTGAACGAACTGAGCGAACTCACCCCATGAGTCGGTTCGTTCAATTCGTAGTTCGTAGCCTCCTCTCCGGTGCCGCTGGGGCGTGGAACGGAGTTCATTCCGTTCCACAATGTCTTCGTTCCTCGTATTCCTAATTGATCTGCTGAGCGATGGCGTTGGTGGCCCCGGTCGTGTTGACCAGGGCCTGGATGGTGACGATGGCCGTGCCCGATCCCAGCGTCCCGGCGTGGGGATGCTTGTCGGGGATGTACTTGATGTCGAGCACGCCCGTCCCGTTCATGAAGTTCACTGCGCCGCCGCTGCCGGGAATGAGGGCGAACGGCTGCCCCGTTTTGGCAATCGTCTGCACCGGCGGGGTCGAGGTGAACTGAGGCCCGGCATAGACTCCGCCGCTGACCGGATCGGGCGTGACCGCCAGTTGAGAGGGAAGGCCATGATCCAGCGCCGAGGGAGCGTTGCTGGCGACGCCCGGCAGGTTCGTCACGTCCATCATCAAGTAGCTCGACGACTCGAGCATGCTCAGCGGAAACGCGCTCACCAGGCCGATCACCTGGCCGGCGACCGGGTCGTTGGTGGTCGGCTGGGCCGTCGGGTCGGCCGGCGTGAAGAGGATGATCTGGGTCCGCGAGTGGAGGAACTGGTTGGACGTCCCGTTGCCGCCGTTGCTCCAGATGCGGATGGTCGAGGCCTGGTTGGAGAACCGGGGCGGGCCGACGACGTAGCGGCCGACGAACCGCTCGACAAAGGTCTCGCGCGCCAGCTCGGCGGCCGTCGGCCGCGGCACCGCGTACGTCCCCGGCGGGAAGACCTGGTTGCCGATCTGGATGGGGAACGTCGTGGTCACGGGTTTGTAGAGCTGGTTTGCAAGAGCCTGGATGACCGCGGGGTTGGCCGGCCGCACCGGCGTTCCACCGGGCCGGCGCGCGGCCGCCAGCGGGCCCGCGACCGAGGGCAGGTCGCGTAGCTCCAGCGCTTCCAGGCCTGGCTGGCAGTTTCGTCTCGACTGGCTCCCCGGCCGCTTGAGAAATCGCATGAGCCGATTCGCTCCTTCTGCTCTGGGCTCAGGGCAAGATCCGCTCGCCGACGGCCGTGTTCAGGTCGAGCATGGCCCGGCGATGCCGGACCAGGCCGTCGCGGTACGACTTCACCGCGTCGTTGAACGCCCGCTGGGCGTCAAGCCACTCGATGGCGCTGGTCTGCCCGCCTTTCCATCGATTGAACGCCGCATCCCGGACCCGCCTGGCCGCGGGGAGGACCACCTGCTCGGTCCGCAGGACGTTTTGCAGGCTCAGGTCAAACTCGCGGACCGCGTCGAAGACGTCGTCGGTGACGTGACGCTTGGCGCTTTCGCGCTGCATTTCCGACTGGAACACGTTGATCTTGGCCCGGCGCACGTTTCCCTGATTGCGGTTGAAAAGGGGCACGGTGGCCGTCACGCCAAGGGTCCAGGACGTCGGGCTCTGAACGCCGAGATAGGAGTTGTTCTGGAACGTATAAGGTTGCCAGAGCAGGTAGACGTCCGGATAGCCGTTGGCCTTGCCCAGGGCCACGTCGGCATGGGCCCGCTCCACGGCCAGCCGCGTGGCGAGCAGATCGGGCCGAGATTCATAGGCCCTCTCGGCCAGTGCTTCACGCGACAGTGGCAGCGGCCGGACATCCCGGACGAAGTCGCGGACCTGGATCTTGGCGGCCTCGGCGAGGGGCATGTTCAGGACCAGCGCCAGATTCTGCCTGCTGGCCTGCAAGGCGCCCTCGGCCTCCTTGATCGCCAACTCAGCCTGTTCGAGCTGGGCCTGAATCGCCAGGACGTCGGGAGGGGTGATGAAGCCCGCTCCCTTCAGTTCCTCGTTCAGCCTGAGCAGCCTGCGCAGGCCCTGAGCGTACACCCTGGCGAATTGCAGCGTGATCTCCGCCGCGACGTTGTCTCCAAAATAAGTGTACAGCGTGTCGACCTGGTTGCGCACGGCGTCGATCATCTGCGCCTCGGCGACGCGCTTGGCGCGCTGGGCGACGATCGTCCGGAACCTGCGCTTGCGGGTGACGTCCAGGGGCAAGGTCATGTTGATATCGGCCTGCGCCGGTCCGCCCGGACGGCGGAAGCTGTAGTGGCCATAAGGAACGAGCTGATTGTCGGCGTAGAAGATCGGGTTGCCGCGGAGATTGGCCGTGAGGATGTCGGCCTCGGCCATCGAGATCTCCAGCCGTTGCGCCCGGAGATCAATGTTGTTCTGAACGCACTGATCGATGGCCTGGTCGATGGTCAGCCCATCCCGAGGGCCGACTGTCAGTCTGCCGGCTGGCACATCGAGCCCCTCGCCGTAACTCGGAGCCGGAGTGGGCTGAACGGAGGTTGTCTGGAACAGGCTCGCCGTCTGCTGCCGGATCATGGGTGTGTTTGTCACGCTGACACCGGCGGCCGGCGCGTGGCTCCCCGCCGGGCCGGCTCGTCCGCTGAACGGCCGGGGCGAGACCGGCGAGCCTTCTTCCACAAACCCTGCCTGTCCCAGAGGCTGGCCCAGCGTGCTGCCCCCTTCCGAGGCGCCGGGCGGCTGATCGATGTTGAACTGCGGCCCCTGCGCGAAAGCCGCTGGCGCCAGCCAGGGCAAGAGAACGAGCACCGCGACCAACATTCGCCGGCTGCCACACCGAAGCTCCCCTGGAATGTTCGCCATCCGAGACCTCTCCCCCGTGTGTTTGCTGTTTGGTGTTTTGTTGCCCGG
>JBMFUH010000565.1:0-4959 GCA_049966735.1 Isosphaeraceae bacterium | reverse complement strand
AGCGCGGCTCAGGCTTACCAGGAGCTAGACAACCGGCTCCGCCAGCTCGACGTGACGATGCGGTCGGACCTGAGCGGCGTCACTTGCAAGATGACCCCGCCCAACAACCCGCAAAACAGCCCCGGCTACTTCGAGTACATCGAGAACGAATTCGCCGATCTCCAGGGTGAGGATGCCGACGACTGCCTCCGGTTCACCGCCAAGGCCCCGCCCGGCCGGCCGTTCACCGGCAGGATGTGGGTGCCCCCGCCCATTACCGGCTGGCCCAGCGGTCCGGTGCCGCTTAACCTGTTTCTTGCCTCATATCAGCCGATCACGATCCAGAGCGACTTTGCCGAGATCATCTACTTCCTGCGCAACGGCAACCTCTACCGCCGCGTGCTCCTGATCGCTCCCGAGCGCCAGTCGTCAATCGTTCCGACCAGCTCCAGCTCCACCCTTTACAACGCGGGTTTCTTCATGGCGGGCGGGAATGTGGTTCACCAGCCCTTCCAACCCTACTTCTTCGGCAGCGTGAACGGGCCGGCGGTGAGCTGGCAGGGGATGAACGACATTTCCGCGCACCCCGCGCCGACGGGACCGGACCTCAACGCTCTGATTACCAACAATTCGATCGTCCTCAACACGCTGGGCCACCTGACGAACCGCGAGAATCGCTTCCCGGCCCCCCGCTTCGCCAACGACTTCCAGGGCAACCTGACGGGGGTCCCCCCGCCGGACAACAAGGCCGACGACTTCAACAACGACAATGTGCCAGACTGCTATCCGACGCTCTATGCTGGAGTGTTTACCGCGTACAACAGCGTTGCGGGAGCGAACAATGTTCTGATCAACGAGCCCCCGACATTTTCGGCGGTCCCCGCTGGCCGATCCCTGATGGCCTTCCCCTTCGTCTACCCCGGCGCTTATTCCTGTCCCCAGGTCTTGAGCACCGGGACGGCGCCTTACGGCTGGATCCACTCGCCCAACCCGCAGGTCTACAACGCGGCCACGAACTCGAGCATCGCATTCGACGCGAATCCTTTGCAATATCTCCTGGGGATCAACCACAACCCGATCGACCTGGGCGACAACCTGCCGCTGCCCCCGTTTCCCACTCCGCGGACGTTCCTGAACGGCACCTGGTGGGGTTTTCCGACCTGGCGCGAGACGTTGTCGGCCAACTGGACCGACCCCACCTGGCAGCTCAACACGAATCAGGTCCAGCCCGCGGGGCTGACGCCGCGCCTGGCCAGCGTCGTACCGGTGAACAACGGTCCCAACCTGCTGCCCCCGATGCGCGTGCCCGGCACCTACGCCGGCGATTTCTCCTACATTCGGCGCAACCAGGACTTCTTCTCCGACGGCTGGGGCGGCAACAGCGCATTCTGGTTTGGAGTGAACGTGGCCATCGACCCCCTCTGGTCTCAGAGCTGGGAAGACGACCTGATCATGACCGGCGTGCGCAGCTTTGACGTCAAGGCCTACGACATGGTCCGGGGAGACTACGCCGACCTGGGCTGGGGCGACGACTGCAGGGTTACGGGGCTGACCACGGCGCCCTTCCTGGCCCAGACGCCTCTGAGTGTGCCCTGGCAGGGCCGCTATTTTGACGTGCTCAACCAGAGCTTCGCCCACGAGGGCCGGATGCCGCCGCTTGTGCTGGACAACCGGTATGATGCGCAATACGGACCGGCTGTCTATCCCGGATATCCAAATTACAACGGCAACATCGGCGACGACCAGCCGGGCATCGTCCGCCTGCGCAGGGTCTGGGATTCCTGGTCCACAGACTACACCCGTGCCCCGGGCACGGCCGTTGCCACCACCGGCTTCCCGATGGGCCCGCCCTTCGGCACGCCGCCGGTCTATCCATCATATCCGCCCCCCTACCCGGCGCCCTTGCGGGGCATTCAGATCCAGATCCGGGTCACGGACCCGACCAATCAACGTATTAAATCATTGACGATCCGGCAGGATTTTACGGACAAGTTGTGAGTGGGCAGTGGGCAGTTTGTATGCTGGGTGCAGCCCAGCGGAATCAAGCCGAACTACGATCGAAGAGGGAAGGGTGGGCACCGCCCACCGAAATTCCCAGCAGGCAACGGTGGGCATCGCCCACCGAAATTCCCAGCAGGCAACGGTGGGCATTGCCCACCTTACGTCAGACGAGGACACGGCAAGGGAGATTTGATCATGCTGGCCAGCACGAGACGAAACAGGCGCAAGCGCCGGGGGATTGTTCTGGTCCTGGTGCTGGGACTGCTGGGGCTGATGGCCGTGATCGGGGTCACGTTCGCCACCTTCTCCGGGCAGGCGCGGGTCAGCGCCCGGAACTTCTTCCAGTCGACCATCCAACCCGACAGCGACAATCTGATGGATTACGCCCTGGCGCAGCTCATCTGCGACACGGGCAATCCGCAGTCGGCGCTCCGGGGCCACAGCATGGCCCGCGACATGTACGGCAACGACGCCTACACCAACGGCTATCTCGCCATGCGTCCCGACGGCGCTTACATGGCCCCAAACAACGATCCATTCTTCTACATTACGAAAGTGACTCCGGTCGCGGGCACTCAGTACCTGCTGACGACCAACATCCCCTCGAACGACTCCACGTTCTACGGCTACAACTTCACCCGCTGGACCATCCGGGTCTCGTACCAGGCTCTGGGAGTGGCCGGGGTCGTCGACCAGACGCTCGAGGTGCTCGCCGACAGCCTCTTTCTCGCCACGGGCACCGGTTACCGCACGCTCACGGTGAACATCGGGCCGACCGAGGGGAACTCGATCCTGCTGCCGCCGGTCACGACGATACCCCCGGCGCCGGCGCCGGGGCCGCCCCCGCCCACGGCCCTGCACAACTATACTCTGGGAACCACGACCTCCCTGCCGGGCACGGGCCTGATCAACGGGACCGTCCCATGCCGCTTCATTCTCGACGGCCGCTGGCTTCGTGCCTTCAACGGCCCGGGAATGACCACGAGCGCGGTCTACGGCAACTTCCGGTTCAACTGGATCGCCCCGAACGGAACCTCTAACGGGATGAGCCCCGATGCGGTGGGAATGGATGAAGACTACGACGCCGCCGACTTCGAAAACTGGTTCCTGGCCATGCAGAGCGCCGACGGCTCGGTGATCATCCCTTCGTTCCACCGGCCAGCGGCCATCCGGATCGACGGCACGGGGGCCACGATCCCCACTCCCGTCTACGACTGGGGCGGACCGCGGAACGCGGCGTACGAGCAAGCGGCCGCCCAGGACCCGCTCTTGAGCAACTGGGCCAACTCGGCCTCGCGCATTCTCCGTCCCCGCGCCGCCGACGGGCACGACGCGGCCACCTTCCCGGACCTGCTTCCCGACTCGACCGGCAAGATCACCTACGACGTCGACAACGACGGCGACGGCGTCACCGACTCGGTCTGGCTCGACCTGGGCTATCCCGCCAAGCGCAACGCCCAGGGCCTGCTCTACAAGCCCCTCTTCGCCTTCATGGTCATTGGCTTAAACGGCCGGATCCCGCTCAACACGGCGGGCAACCTGGCGGGGAGCGTCGGGGGGATCAACCCGGGCGCTTTCAGCTATGGCCAGGGCCCCGCGCACGCCACGCACCTGGGCAACTCGGTCAGCGAGATCGACCCGACCTACGCGCTGCAAAACGGCCTGGACACCAACTACGCGGGCGACCTGGCCGGCGCTTTCAGCTTCCCACCCACGAGCCCGGCGGCCAATACCCAGGTGGACAACGCCGGCATCGACGTGCGGATCACCCAGCTTCGCAACCTACTGGCCGGCACGCGCCCGCCCCAGAAAACGTCCTTCGGCAGCTATACCAATGGCGACACGAACTTCGTCGCCGCCGAGTCCTCGCCGGGCAGCGGGACCGGTAATCCGCTGTTCATGCCCAATGGCGTGGCCGACCCGAATGACACGGTATTTGGGGCTGACGCGAACGGCAATCCCGTCGTCCTCAACCAGGTGCCTCCCGTGGCCGGCCGTTGGGGCGAGCAAGGTTCGATTCCGGGCGGAATCTATGCGCCGAGCCTTGGCAACCCACCGGCGATCAACGGCTACGTGAACCTGGTCCGGACGAACTATGCCAACCCCGTTCGCGCCGGCTATTCCTATGATATCAGCGACATCCTCAACAACCCCGTCGATCCCTTGACCGGGATGGCCTACCCGCGCGACGCCGCAGACGACAACTATAACGCGTTCGATCCGTACCCGATAGGGCATAACGGCGAGCTCGGCGACCTCGACTCCTACGACTTTGTCGGCGCGCTCAACCTGCCCGTGGACCGGATGCGCCGCTTCGTGACGCCGGCCGACATCAACGGCACCGGTTCGGTCGGTGCGTGGACGCAGTCGGCCGTCGGGACCGCGGCGGGGGCCGACCCGCTGGGCCGGGTCAGGTTCCACAGTTATTACAGGCCACCGGGCTCGCCCGGATCGGTCACTCCCGGCTCCCCCTCCGGCTCCGCGCTCGCCTCCGGCGCCACGGCCGGCGCGATCTACTATCCCACAACCGCGACTTCCAACAACTACTTCTACACCAACGGCCCGGACAACAATTATCCGGGGCCGACGCCGGCCGCACTGGCTACTCCGGCCTACCTGCCCGACGTGACCAACAACCCGCTGCACGCCTTCGAGTTTTTCCGCCTGCCGCCGATCATCGACCCCAATCACACGCCCGGCGTCGGCGTCCACGTGCCCACACCCGTGACCGGCTACACGTTCCAGTTCTTGAGGGGTGCCCGCAGCGGTGGCGCGATGCCGATGAGCCCGTTCGGTTCTCCTCCCACGAATCTTAACGCCTTCAATTTCCCGACGGCGTATCCGACCTACAACCAGACGACCAACTCCCAGCAGGCGACCGATGGCCTCAACGACGCCGACGAGACGAACCTGTACGTGCTCAATCCCCAGGTCGACTCGCTCTTCGGCTTCTCCGATCTGGAATGGCTGTACCGCAAG
>JBMFUH010000564.1:0-4968 GCA_049966735.1 Isosphaeraceae bacterium | reverse complement strand
CCAGTCGGCCAAGAACGACGCACTGATGCAGACTGCCGACGCGTACTTCTTGGTACACATGCACCGGGGCAGGTACGCCGGCGCCCTTTACACCGTCGAGCGCGGCCATGACCTGGTCGATCGCGTCCTTCAGCTCAGCCGGGAGCTGGTCCCCCAGGATGAAGTGGACCGGGCCAGGAACATGCTCGCCGACCTGGAGCAGCGGGCTGTCCTGAACCGCCAGGAATGGCGCGTCGCCAGTGCCAACCTCACGCAGGTGCTGCGACTCGATCCCCGCGCGGTGGTCGACCCCATGGAGCACGACCACGCCCAAATTAGCTTGATTGACCCTTCACTGACGTTCGACCAGCTCATGCCGATCGCGCTGGCCAACCGCCCGGAGGTCGCCGCGCGGCGAGCCCTGGTGGCGGCCGCGGAGATCGGCATCCAGCGCGAGAAATCGCGTCCACTCCTCCCGGTTGTCGTGCTCAACGGTCTCCAGAGCGCCGGCATGTTCATCCAGGCTGGTCTGTTCGCCCTCGGTCCCAACAACAGCCTGAACCAGACGGCTGGACGCGATGACATCAGCCTTCAGCTCGTGTGGCAGCTTGAGGGTTTCGGGATCGGCAACCTGGCGCGGATCAAAAGGTCGCGAGGCGATGAATCGCGGGCCCTGGTCGACCTGCGCCATGCGCAGGATATGGTGGCAACCGAGGTGTTTCGCGCCCTGGCGCGATTGCAGTCGGCGGCGGCCCGGGTGCTTCAGGCCGACCGTGCCTTGCGCACCGGCATCATCACCTTCAACGGGCACCTCGAGGGCCTGGGGCAGACCAGACGCCTGGAAAACGTGCTCGTCTTGACCTACAGGCCGCAAGAGGCCGTGTACTCGCTGGAACTCTTGAACGTGGCCTTCAGCGAATACTTCACAACAGTCGCCGAATACAACCGGGCGCAGTTCGAGCTGTACCATGCCCTAGGTTATCCGGCCCGCGAGCTCACCCAGCTCCGATCTCCTGGCGAGGTGATCCCCGTGGACACCTCGCGACCCAGGTACCTGCCACCGGTGGGCAACGGACCACCTCCGGCAACACGATGACCGACGTCCTCTTCTCTTGACGGGAGTGATCAAAGTGCCCGCGATGAGTCCGAGACGCAAACCCAGAATACGAGGAATTCTGCGCTTGATTCCTAATCAATAGGAGGAATTCGCCCATGATGACGCACATACGGGGTGGGGGCAGGCTCCTCCCGATGGTGTCTGTTCTGACGCTCGGCTTCTGGGGCCTGTCCCAGTCCTCAATCCAGGCGCAGCCCCCAGGACCGATCCCGGTCCCCCCAGTACAGAACGATCAGACGCCGATCAAGCAACTGCGTCTTCACAAGCCCAAGACCGCTGGCACGCTGGGCTACGGCGCGCCGGGGCTCTACCCGGGATTCCAGGGCTTCGGTCTTGGGTTCAATCTCGGTTACGGCTACGGCGGCAATGCCCTGGGGCCGGGCGCCGACGGCGGCTATCCCTACTACGGCGGTCCCGGTTATCCCCACGCCTGGCCCTGCCTGCGTCGGATCGGCGGCATCATGCCGTTCAACTACTACGGCGGCCCCGGTGGTCCTACGCCGACCCAGCCCAATTTCTATGGAGCTTACGGCCCTCTTGCTCCCGATCAGCCGGTCGTGACGGTGGCCACCGAGCCCGGCGGCATGGTGGGCGCCACGGACTATGGGACCTTCACCGGAGCCGTGCCCGATGCCGAAGGAAAGTTCGCCCAGTTCACGGCCCGGGCCGCCGCGGGTGCATCATCCATGAGAATGCGACCGCGCACTTCCATTCCTCCCCCAATGCCTCCAACTCAGCCCACGACGCCTGTCGCTCCTCGCCCCTGACTTCGGCGGAGGACCCACGCAAAGCGAAACCAGCTCGAGATCTCGACGGCCACGGGTTCGCTCGTCGCCGTCGACGGCTGTCAGCCCAAGACCTCGCGAACGTTCATTTCGTACACCGTCAGGCGGTACAGGATACTCAGTTCGCGTTGATAATCGTGAACTCGGCAACATCCTGGCGACCCATGAATTAGACTGAGCGGCGACTCACGACGACTTCTGAGTGGCACGATCCATCCGATCTCTTTCGTCGCCGAGGACTTTCCTGTGGTCAAGAATCAACACCGCGTTTCGCGGAACCCTGGACCTGGTCGGTATCAACGGCTTCTGGGCATTCTTCTCAGCACCACATTTCTCTTTCTGGCCGTCGATCAATGCGGGAAAGGGTGGGCGTTTGCATCGTGGCGACAGCCCGCGGGGCCTCAGAAGGTTTTCGCCGGGCTCTTCGCGGGCGCCCAGGGCCGGAACAACGGCGGCATGCTCAGCCTGGAGGGGACGGGATCGACGACAGTCGTCTGGATCTTCTCGATCGTCGTGTTCATACTCGTCGGGATGGTGTGCCGCTGGGCGATCATGCTCGACAGGGATCGGTGGAAGAAGATCGATGCCGCGGCCGGGGGTTTGTTACTTGCTGGTATCCTGGGCAATCAGCTTGATCGCTTGATTCTGGGCTATGTTCGCGATTATCTCGTCCTCGCGTGCTTCCCATTCCAGATCTTCAACACGGCCGATATCTTCATGCTTCTGGGCGCTGTGTTGCTTCTGGGTTCCTTGCTGACGAGTCGGCAGGTTTTGCCGTCCGGCACCGCGACAAGCTGACAGGGAAATGGAGCGGACGCGACCGATGCAAGAGGGAACGAGTAGGATCTGCTGTTGCTCCTCTCCGTCGGGACCAGCGCCGGGTGGTTCGAGCGAGCCCTGCGATCCCGCGAATCATCGTCAAGGAATCGCCTTCCAGCGCCAACTTGGGGCCACCGTGTAATCGAGTCGGATACGGTCTCCGGGATTCAGAGTGAAAGACTGGCCGGCAAACAGCGGCCCCACGAATTCGGTCGCACGACCATCGGGAGTGGTCTCAACCCATCTGCTGACCTTCCCGGGAGTGATGATCCGAACTTCCACCTGCGTGGCGGCCCGATTGCGACAAGTCACGCCCGCTGCTGGGACGGGAACCTCGATCGCTCTCTTGTCCGCATCGCCTGGGGCAATGATGCGATTCGTTCGATCCAGAGAGTTGTCGATCGCCTCGAAGGGAGAATGCTGGATCACGATGTTCTGCCCGGCGGACTTCTCGAAACGAATGTCGGGACCCCCTACAAACGGACGACTGCTAAGTGTGAGCAGATTGCGCGATCCGAAGATCGTCGCACCCGAGGAAGGGTCAATCCCCTGGGAGTCCATGAAGGCGCTGATCCGATTGTCGCGGGGACGTGTATCGTCGGCGTTTCCAATGCGAATGTGGTCGCGACAAAGATGAATGTTCGTTTCCTCGATCGTGTTCCGCGAGACTGTCCCGGTCAGTTGCAAGCCGATTCCGCAGCCGACCGTTTCGAGAACTGTGATCTTGTTCGCGTCGATCGATCCTTCTTGAGCGTCGAGCCAGAGGCCCGTTCCAATCCAGCGCCGGGACTTGTCGAGTTCGGACTTGTAAGGCTCTCCGCCCGGCCATGCGCCACCCCCGCCGACAAGCGCATTGAACACGAATTCCGTGGAGGTGACGACGCGGAATCGATCGGGGCCCAGCGTGGCTGGCTTCATACGAACCACCGCGCCGGCTGAGTTCGAGACGATCAGGCCAAATCGGTAGAAACAGCTCATCTGGCTGTCAAAGACGACCGCGTCGCCGGTCCGCGGAGTGTAGTTCAGGACGCAGTGGCCGCTGTCGAGGCGGAAATCTTGCATCCAGGGAACGCGCAGGGTTTCGTGGAGGTGATAGACCACGGGGGTCGTCTTGTCGGCCGTCCAGCTTCCACCCGCGATGTAGACGTCCTTGGCTTGCGCCTTCGCCGCGTCGAGCGCTTCTTGTAGTCCCGACGTCCTGGTATTGGGGGTTCGGGGACCGAAATCGCCACCGTCGACGGGGCCGTTCGGTGAAACGACGATCTGATTGCGAGCGTCGGCGCCCGCGGCTTGCGCGAGAGCCAGACAAGTCATCGTCGCCACGCCGACCGCGACGACATGCTTCAAGATGGGCCACATACGCATGGCGAATCTCCATGATTCAAATATGCTATCACTTTTTATCGAGTCGAAGCAATCGAGGTTGTAGCGGCTGCAACGTCAACGTGGCGCCGACCTCGGTCCCCAAGAGGACGTCGCGAGCAGCGACACCTTTCCCGTCGCGGAGCATGCGGAAGGTTGTCGGGTTCTTGCCCTCGTTGCAGAGGTTGACGATCAGGCCCTCCGCCGTGGCGACGCTCCGGCAGCAGATTCCCCAGACGGGCTCACCCGACTCGGTCCGCAGCTCGATGCGTGGCCTCTCGCCCCAACCGACCAGACGCGGCCCGAGAGCGTGGGCCAGTTCGCGCGACTTGGTCTTGCCATATTGCCAGGGCAAGCGATCGGCGCTTGCGATCGGCTCGCACTTGCCGTCGTACTCATCACGCGACAGGACGTCCGATCCGCCCACGAGAACCAGGTGTCTCCTGAATTTCCGGAGCGTCGCCCGGGCCGCGTCGGAGAGATGGACAGCATCCGGCACGAAGATGACGGATGCGTCTGGAACATGTCCTGCTTCCAGTTGCCGCTCGGTGAGGAAGCCCGTCTTCAAACCGGCGAACGCCAGGGCTTCATACAGTTTTCCCCGGCAATCGGTGTGTCGGGCGCCTTCCCAGACGAGGGATGAGGTACAGTGCAAGAGGAGCACGTCGGGTTTCGCCTGTTGCAGGGCTGTCATCTCCCTGGCGGCTCGGTTCAGGTCGCAGTTCACGAGACCGACGGCCTCGGCGCACAACGGCCGCTCCAGGATGCTGCCGGAGAAATCACTCCGGGGATCGAACGTACGATCCCAGACCCAGATGGTACTCGCGCTCTGGCCGTGCACGGCTGCCTGCCAGAGTGCGGCGCGGACGTGACCGGCGGGAACGGCCCGGATGTTGCGGTCCTCGA
>JBMFUH010000563.1:0-4978 GCA_049966735.1 Isosphaeraceae bacterium | reverse complement strand
GGTTCCAAGTTTCCCTCCTCTTTGGCCCTCAAGACATCGATGACAAAATACGGGCCGTTCCAGCCCAATACATCGCCGTGTCGGATGGGCAGTTCGGCTCGTCGCTCAAGCCGCGCCTCCAGTACGGCGACTGGGTGTACGAGTTCCGCCCGGTCTATCATCGAAGAGGAGTGACCATCCTCGAGGTCCTGCCCAGCCGTACCGGGACCATCTCGCGCGTGCCCATCGACCCCGGCGACTCGCTTTCGAGAATAACCGCTCAAATCCGAAAGGAACCATGGCGCTTCGACCTCCATTCGGCGAGGGCGGCGATGCTGCTTGCCTCAGGCCACACAGAGCGAGCGGCCCGTGATTGGCTTTACCTGGTGAGCTCGGGGCGGGCGTATGGCGAGACCTACTTGTCACTAGCCTTGGAATCGCTTCGGGCCAGAAAGTTCGATCAGGCGCTTCACTACGTCAAGGCCGCTGCGGTGCAACCGGATTCTGACCCGTCGGAGAGTACGAGAACCGTTTGGCAGCTCGCCCAGGCCGGGGCGAAGGGGGAGCACCAGGTCGAGAACGGCTTCGCCGCCCTGGCCGACTACGCGCGTTGGTTGACGCGGGAGCGACGGCTGGATGATGCGGCAGTGCAGTTCGACAGGCTCGTCGGAGAGAACCCCCGATCAGGGCGCGCGCTGCTCGACAGGGGCGAATTCTACCAGCGTCTCGGGATGGTCGATCGCGCTCGTGCCGATTTTGAACGCGCTTTGGCTCTGGATGAGATTGGAGCCGAATTCAAGCTCGAATTGATCCTCAGAGAAGAAGCGCTCGGCCGCACGGCCCCCAGCCATTTCTCAGTGTGTCACAGATCTGTCGACGTAGACCCCACGTCGACCGAGTGTCACACACGCTATGCCGAGATGCTGGTGGCGGACGGTGTGCCTGGCCACGCCCTTGCCGTCCTCGAGCGCGCGGTCGACCAGTTCGGCGAGCGCCCTGAGCTCCTCGTGCCTCTCGCGAAGCTCTACCGCGACTTTGGTTACCCACTCAAAGCGGAACGCCTCTTTCGAACCGTTCTATCTCAACATCCGCGTAATGCGGACGCGTTGATCGGCGTGGATCGATGCGCGGAGCTTGAGCGGCCTCCCTCGTATTGATATCCGCAGTCAATGCTTCTTGATGCCACCGGGTCGATCGCGCGCTCGAAATCTGCTCGGCGGATCTAGGCGCTTGAACCGACCGGGTTGGCCTTTTAGAATAAGCGGACCAGCGTGATTCCCCAAATTGCGGCGGTGCAAGCGGGGGCGGGCCGCTTCGTGGATAATCCCGGAGCCGTCCCGGCACTTTGCCTGCTTGAATGGATTTGATCTCATGCCCGAGTGCGGACTTGCCAGGCCGGCCGTAAGGCCTGATTACCCCGCCGCACCGGCTCACTCCCTTGAAACAGGAACAGGATAAGTCCATGAGCGCGGTTGCCTCAGGTCCCGCGGTTAGACGGAGGCCGGCGCCTCAAACCCGCCTCCAGAGGTTGCTCTTCTCCTCCATTGGCCTCAAGCTCACCATGGCCCTCACCGGAGTGATCCTCTCGGGCTTCGTCCTGGTGCACATGCTGGGCAATCTGCAGGTGTTTCAGCCGTTGCACGAGGGGGTGTACCCGATCGACACCTACGGCAAGCTGCTGCGAGTGGAACCGGCCCTGCTCTGGACCTTTCGGCTTGTCCTGCTCGCCTCGGTGGGGCTGCATATCTGGGCGTATCTGGTCCTGACCCGGAAGAACCTCGCGGCACGGCCCCAGGCGTACCAGCTCCGCAAGAACAAGGAATCGAGCTTCGCCTCCCGGTCGATGATCATCACTGGCCCGCTTGTCCTGTTGTTCATCGTCTTCCACATCCTGCACCTGACAACTGGCACCGTCCACCATGATTTTCAGGAGGGCGCCGTGTACCACAACTTGGTCACGGGCCTGGGGGGAATCGTCGGCCTGATGTACATCGTGGCCATGATCATGCTGGCCTTCCACCTCTGGCACGGTGTCTGGAGCATGTTCCAGACGCTGGGAGCGCCCGAAGACCGCTATCACTCCCTGGGGCGACGATTCGCCACAATCTTCACGATCCTGGTGACGCTGGGCTTCGCTTCCGTGCCCCTGGCGGTCCTGGCCAGGTTCCTGAAACTACAATGATCCGTCAGACGAGGAGCGCACCGTGGAACTCAAGTCGAATGTACCCCCCGGCCCCATCGAGCAGAAGTGGACCAACCATAAGTTCGAGATGAAGCTGGTCAACCCGGCGAACAAGCGGAAGTATTCCGTGATCGTGGTGGGGACGGGCCTGGCAGGAGGGTCGGCGGCCGCCACGTTGGCGGAGCTGGGCTACCAAGTGACCTGTTTCTGCTACCAGGACAGCGCCCGGCGCGCCCACTCCATCGCCGCTCAGGGCGGGATCAACGCCGCGAAGAACTACCAGAACGACGGCGACAGCGTTTACCGGCTGTTCTACGACACCGTCAAGGGGGGCGACTTCCGCTCCCGCGAGGCCAATGTCTACCGCCTGGCCGAGGTCTCGGTCAACATCATCGACCAGTGCGTGGCCCAGGGCGTGCCGTTCGCCCGCGAGTACGGCGGCCTGCTGGCCAACCGGTCGTTTGGCGGCGCCCAGGTCTCGCGCACCTTCTACGCTCGGGGCCAGACCGGCCAGCAACTGCTCCTGGGAGCATACCAGGCCCTCCAGCGCCAGGTGGGCCTGGGGGCGATCAAGATGTACCCGCGGCACGAGATGCAGGAACTGGTCGTGATCGACGGCAAGGCGCGCGGGATCGTGGCACGGGACCTCGAGACCGGCGCCGTCGAGTCGCACGTCGCCGACGCGGTCATCCTGGCGACCGGCGGCTACGGCACTGTCTTCCACCTGGCCACCTACGCCAAGGGCTGCAATGGGACGGCCATCTGGCGAGCCTACAAGAAGGGTGCGGCCTTCGCCAACCCGTGCTATACCCAGATTCACCCCACCTGCATCCCCGTGACCGGCGAGCACCAGAGCAAGCTGACGCTCATGTCCGAGTCGCTACGGAATGACGGCCGGATCTGGGTCCCCAAGAAGAAGGGAGACACGCGTCCTCCCGGCCAGATTCCCGAAGACGAACGCGACTATTACCTGGAGCGGAAATACCCCAGCTTCGGCAACCTCTCGCCCCGCGATATCTCCTCGCGCGCGGCCAAGGAAGTTTGCGACGAGGGCCGCGGCGTGGGCAAGACGGGACTGGGCGTCTACCTCGACTTCGCCGACGCCATCAACCGCCTGGGCGTGGGCACGATCCGCGAGCGTTACGGCAATTTGTTCGATATGTACGAGCGAATCACTGATGAAGATCCTTACAAAGTTCCCATGCGAATCTACCCCGCCAGCCACTATGTGATGGGCGGGCTCTGGGTCGACTACCACCTGATGAGCACGATTCCGGGCCTGTTCGTGCTGGGCGAGGCCAACTTTTCCGACCACGGCGCCAACCGGTTGGGGGCCAGCGCGCTCATGCAAGGGCTGGCCGACGGCTATTTCATCATCCCTTACACCCTGGGTCATTACTTCGCGTCGAACAAGTTCGAGAAGCTTGGGACGGACCACTCCGCGTTCCAGAGCGCCCAAGCGTGGGTCGCTGATCGGACGAAGCAACTCCTCAGCATCAAAGGCCGCCACACCGCCGAGGATTTCCACCGCGAGCTGGGCAAGATCATGTGGAATCACTGCGGCATGGGCCGCAACGAGCAAGGGCTGAAGACCGCGCTGGAGAAGATCCCCGCCCTCCGCGAGGAGTTCTGGAAGGACGTCCGCGTTCCTGGCGAGGGGAGCGAACTGAACCAGCAGCTCGAGAAAGCCGGCCGCGTCGCCGATTTTCTTGAACTGGGCGAGTTGCTTTGCCTCGACGCCCTCGAGCGCCGGGAATCCTGCGGTGCTCATTTCCGCGAGGAATACCAGACCGAGGAGGGCGAAGCAGCCCGTGACGATCAGAACTTCTGCCACGTCGCGGCCTGGGAGTACACCGGCGAGGGCAACCGACCCAACCGACTCGTCGAACCGCTGGAGTTTGAAAACGTCCATCTACAAACACGCAGTTACAAGTAGTGACAAGTGGGCAGTGGGCAGTTGTCGGAGGAAAGAGATGCACCGTAATTGAGGGCTCGCGGGCATCGTAAAGCGGAATCTCTCTTACGACCCACCACCCACTGCCCACTGATCCAAGCCGAGAGGACGATCCATGGCCGGCAATAGTACGGAAAAGAAGATCAATCTGACTCTGAACGTCTGGCGGCAGAAGAGCCGCACATCCCCGGGCCGGTTCGAGACTTACCAGGCTCGCGAGATCAGCACGGACATGTCGTTTCTTGAGATGCTCGACGTGGTCAACGAGAAGCTGATCCTCGACGGCCAAGAACCGATCGCGTTCGACCACGACTGCCGGGAAGGGATCTGCGGCACATGCGGCGTCGTCATCAACGGTGATGCGCACGGCCCGCGCAAGGCCACGACCTGCTGCCAGCTCCACATGCGAAGTTTCGGCGATGGAGACGTGCTCACCATCGAGCCCTGGCGCGCGGCGGCATTCCCGGTCATCAAGGACCTGATCGTCGATCGTACAGCCTTCGATCGGATCATGGCGGCCGGGGGTTACGTGTCGGTTCGCACCGGCAACGCCCCGGACGCCAACAGTATCCCCGTCCCCAAGGAAGATGCCGACCTGGCGATGGACGCCGCCGCTTGCATCGGCTGCGGGGCTTGCGTCGCCGCGTGCCCCAATGCCTCGGCCATGCTCTTCGTGTCGGCCAAGGTGGGTCACCTCAACACCTTGCCTCAAGGCCAGCCCGAACGAAACCGCCGCGCCACCGCCATGATCGACCAGATGGACGCGGAAGGCTTTGGAAGCTGCACCAATCACGGGGAATGCGAGGCGGTCTGCCCCAAGGAGATCCGCATCGAGTTCATCGCCCGGCTGAACCGCGATTATT
>JBMFUH010000562.1:0-5018 GCA_049966735.1 Isosphaeraceae bacterium | reverse complement strand
CGTTCGGCCCAGCTCGATCTTGTCATCCTGGGTCGGCGTTCGCCCACCCCGGAAGATGCGATCGCGCAGCGACCGGAGTTCTTCATGGAGCCCGATCATGTACTCGAAGATGTTCGCAACATCCCAGGTAACGCGCAGACCCATCTCGACCCGTCCGCGAACGCGGTCGAGCTGTTCGGCGAACGCCTCGCCGTTGATCCTGAGAATCCGCCGGACGGCCTCGGGACCGTCGGCAACAATGCCGAAGGCGATCGGCAGCACTGTGTGGTCGGCCATGAGCCGGCGCAGCACGTCGTGGTGAGCGGCCAGCCGCCGCCGCTCGGGACGGATTTTCTGGTTGGGTAAATCGCTGACGATCGCCGCGACCCCGCTGTCGCCGATCGCGTGGACCAGGGTATTGTCCAACCCTGGGAAATCAAAAGTCGTGGAGTCGGGCGCGCCGTCCACGATCGCGTAGAGATAGCGGCCTCGCGCGACGGCTCTCAAAGGTTCCGCGGTTGCCAGCAGAGACATGATCGATTCCTTCCGCTCTCAATAAGAAAACTCGCTGATCTTGAAACGGCCGGTGAGGACTGGGTCAGCCACGGCCACGGGCTCGGGGGCAGGGGAGGGGGGTGTCTGAGGCGGCACTGCCTGAACCGACGCTGCTTGAGCCGGCGGCGCGCCCTGCACGATCTTCATCAAGCGGTCCTCCTTGGCGGCGATCTCCTTGAGCCGGCGCCGGATCTCGGCGCCTCGGCGCGACGCACGAGCGACTTCGCGCTCGAGCAGCAGTTTCTCGTTGGCCAGGGCCGAGAGTTCCAGGAGGGCCCCGGCCGCGGTTCGGGTCCGGCGCTGGTCCACCAGCGCGGCCATTGTCCGGATCCCCATCACGCCTTTGCGGTCGATTGCCACGATGATATCTCCAACTCTTGCTCAGTTCAGGGGGAAGCCGTCGTCACCACCGAACTCACCGCTTTGGTGGCACAGGCCATTGCCGTTGCAGTTGCCACCCAGCGTCTCACCGCCCAGGGCAAGGCTGCGCAGGGGATAGACGGGGCGTGGAGTCACCAACGTCCCTGGAGGGCAGTAGCGTTCGAGGATCTGGTCGAGCCAGACCGAAGCTGCCGGCGCCCCCTCGCGGGTGATCTTGATCGCGTCGATATGCAGGACGTCGCGGCAGGTCTCCCGGAAGATCGGGTCGTTGCACTGCACGGCCGCGCCGCGCAGGGCCACGACCTTGGCGATCATGATGCTGGCTCTCACCGTGGGAGGAAGCTGGAGCATCCCCAGGTCTCGGAATTCCCGAACGACGTCGACGATGCGCTCGGCGTCAGCGTGGTCAACGCCCGACTTGGCGGCCGTGATCTCGATTTCGGTCGCGCGGTCATACTGGCCGACCGTGATGGTGATCATGCGGTCCAGCAGGGCGTCCTGCGTCTTGTGCACCCCGGCGTACTCCTCGGGGTTGCTGGTGAAGATGGCCCTGAAGTTGGGATGCACCGAGACGTAGCCTTCGTTCACCCGCCCGGAGGGCATCTCCAGCAGCCGCTCTTCGAGGATGGCCAGGAGAACGTTGTTGGCTTCGGGCCGCGACCGGTTGAACTCGTCGTAAATGACTGTAAAGCCATACTTGCATGCGTTCGTCAGACGGTGGTCGACCCAGGTCTTGGCGACGGATTCTTCCGTTTTCATCACGGAGTGAATGAAGTTGTCGACCACGCGGGTTGACCGGTAACCGAGCTGGCCGCCGACCAAGTCCGAGGAACCGTATTCGTCGTCGCCATGAATCAGGGCAACAGGGCGACCCAGTTGAGCGGCCACGTGCATCGCCAGTGTGGTCTTGCCGGTGCCGGACGGGCCGCTGAAGTGAATGGGGTAACCCGCGCACAAATAAGAATGTGCTCTCTCGGTCAGACTCCGAACCGCGGGAGTCTCGACGAAGTCGGGCTTCTGTTTGAGCGACAGGACGCTGAGGTCTTCGGCGTTCACGGCAGTGGGTTCTCCAGTGTAATGTCAGATGCTGCGTCGGAGGAGGGCATTGATTTGACCGGACCGGGAGAGGCAGGCTCACGTTGTGCGGAAACCCGCGCTCTCCTGTTCGGTGCGGCAAGATGGAGGGGTGGCCTCCTCCCTGGGAAGTCAGGCGGTGTCGGTTAGCCGAACCTCCTGATCTTCATCCGGGATCTCTTTCCTGACTGCGAAGCCGCGCGGCGGGCGCGGGAAGGGGCCGAACGTCGCCAGGGGCATCAGCCCTTGGCGCGGCGGGTGGCCGCGAACTTTTGCCATTCGTTCCGTGCACCGGAGAGATCATCGGCGACCTGGCGGCGCGCCTCGGCGAACGAATGACGCATGGTCTTGACGGTTCGATGGCGGGCCGCCTGGTTCTCGTCCAGCCGGTGCCGCAGGTCGGTCCGCGTCTGGTCGAGGCTGTCCCGGTGATTCTGCCGCATCCCCTCGACCCGGTCCGACAAGTCATCGTGGAACTGGGTGAGCGACGCGTGCAATTCGCCTGCCATCTCGTGATGCTCGTGCGTGACGCCCGCCACGAAGGTGCGAGCCGCGTCGAGCAACTGTTGGGTTGACTGGTGGACCTGTTTCAAGGCGTCGGCGCGATCCTCGATCGAGCTCTGCAGATGGTCCGTGAAATCCTTCATGCGTTGGGCAAACACGGGCATGGTCACGCTCCTGTCAGGATGAATCCGGATGCCTCGGGCTACCGCCTTCTTGAATGCAAGGATCGGGGGGACCGAGATCGACTGGATCCCCCCTTCCTTGAAAGATGTGGGATTCAACCCACCGAGGCGAACTCTGCCCTGAGTCTCTCGCTCCCGACTCGTGACAATCAGGCGGGGCTGGCCGCGGTGGCAGTCAGACCAATGGCCTCGGCGTACTTGAGGTACGTCTCGACCGACGCGATCACAACGCGAGCCTCGACGGAGAGCAGCTCGATGCCGACCAAGGAGACCTTGGCCCACGCATCGATCACGATGCCCTTGTCCAGGATCCGATCGACCACTTCCGCGAGACTCGAGCTGTCCGTCGACTTCATGACCTTCGCCATTGCACACCTCACTTAGCTACGTTTGTCGAAATGTATCACCCCAACATCGAGGTGATTTGAGGAGGGCTGTCCAACCCCCGCTCTAAACAAGACCATAGGACGTCGTCTGAAGATTGTGAACACTCAAGCCTGAAGTTTTTCAGCTCTTCATTCTTCGAACCGTCTTCTGGTAACAGATGCTCCGCTTGACCTTCGACATTCGTTTGCTCGGGACAACGTGCCGCCCTTGAATTACTGAAAAACACCCGCAGATCACCGCAATCGACAGCTCGGGGAATCCCCTAGGGGAAAATCCTTATCTCTTATCTCAATGACAACTATAAATTCCTTGGGCTGTTTCTCCAGAGCCCCTCAATTATCAGCTCGGAGGAATTCCTAGGGAAAAACCCCATCGCCGAGCGGAACGACAATTGCAAATCCGTATGAATGGTTTCCCAGCGCAGTTGAATGACCAGCTCAGGGAAATCCCTAGGGAAAACCCCCATCGCCGAGCGGAACGACAATTGCAAACCGTATGAATAATTTGCCAGTGCGGTTCAATTGCCCGCCAGGGAAATCCCTAGGGAAAACCCCTTGTCACTCATCGCACGGGTATCTACCACCGCCCGGCGCCGCGGGACCGAGGCTTCCTCGTCGTCAATAACACACATACATATGTAATGAATATGAGCTGTATAGCGAGACAACCGCATAAATCTACAATCGCATAAATTTAACTATTATGTGCTCATCCATGATTGGCCCCCGTGTCGAGCTTCGCCACGGGATCAACAAAGTTGTAGGGAGGCCAGGGACCAGTCGTCAAGACCTGCTCGGAGCTCATTTCGGGTAGCTGGTCGATGGCTTGCAGAAAAGCGGCCTTCGAAGCGCGCGGCACCAGAAAAACGAGGGTGAGGAGCTCTCCCGGGCGCGCGGCATCGGGATCGAAGTGGTATCCGCGGTAGTGCCCTTCCAGGGCCCGGCGGACCTTTTCCGCTCGATCCCGGGCATGTTTCTGGTGGCCCGCGGCACGGGCCATCTCGGCCTGACGCGCCAGCAAGTAGGCCGTGCCGGGACGAGCCGCGGTTTGCGACCGCGCGGGAGCGGTCTGATCCGTCTCAGCGGTGGAGTTCCCTCCAGCGCTGCCGCTTGAGGGAAGCAGGTGGACGCTGTACTCGTCGCATCGGGCAACGGAATCCAGCGCGGCAAGCCAGGCGGGGCGGCGCTCTGCAAGCAGCTCGGCGAGCTGGTCGTCCGAGTCCAGGGCGCAGCCGTAGCGAAACGGAACCACCGTGAAGCGGCGATGCAGCTTGTCCACCATTTCGGCGAAGGCCTTGAGACGTTGTACCGTGGGGGTCAACGCATCGACTTCGGTCTCGGAATAAGCGACGCCGAGTTCACCGGAGATGTGGCACTTCACCTGCGCCGGGGTCGAGAGAGCATCCGGGCCCTCGTCGGGGACGCGCAGAACGGCGTACACAAGTCGTCTCAACGCGTGGTCTCCCCGAGGTTGGGGCAGAAATGATAAGGAGGCCAGGGACCCGAGCGCTCGAGGACAAGGGGAACCGCGCTCACCCCGGCCGACGCGTGTTCGGCGATCGCGAAGACCTCGTCGATCCGGCCGCGAGGAATCAGTAGCGCCAGTTTCAGCAGCAGGTCGCGCCCCCCGACGTCTTCTCCATGTGTCGACAGAACCTGGTGTTTCACACCAGTCTCCTCGATCGCGTGCTGGACCTTTGCCGCCGCTTTTCGCCCGGCCCGGCGAGCTTGCTCGCGGGCGCTCTCACGCAAGCGCTTCTCCAGGAAATAACGTGTTCCTGGCGAAGTGGGCAGGCTGCGGTATCGCTCAGAAAACTCGGTGTGTGTGTCGAGCACGGCCTGCTCGGCCTGGCCAAGGTCGAGGTATGTTTTCAGCGACCACTCTTCCAGGTCGACAATGTCGTGAAGGAACGTCTCGATGGGATCGCGATGCTGGCGTACAACCTCCGCCAGCGCC
>JBMFUH010000561.1:0-5029 GCA_049966735.1 Isosphaeraceae bacterium | reverse complement strand
CCCGGCGGTTACCGCTTCACCGATTTCGTCCGCGTAGGCGTTCCCCTCAACTTGCTGATGATGACCGCCGCGGTGATTCTCATCCCGTTGGTCTGGCCGTTCGTCGTCGCGACTCCGTAGCGGCGAGTTTGTCGGTTCCACTGGCCGGAATCCGCGACTGCTGGTAAGAAAACGGCCGGTATCAAGGAGAATCCCATGCGCTCGATGAGGGACAGAGATGAAGAAGTCAGATGGATGTCACCTGCAAATGGCGTTGTGCCTTCTCGCTTTTTCCCTTGTGGAGTCGTCTGTTCAGGCCGCGACCGAGGTCAGGCTCGACAAGGATTTCCTGGCCGCCGTCGTCGAGAAGCTGCCTCCCAGCCCCTTCGAGAAGAGAGGGCAGTACAAGGGAACGGTCCATTCCTATCGGCTCCTCGCCATCGACGCCAGACGTAGGCGGTTTCTGGCAACGTGTCAAGTCGAGGGAGAATTCCGCCCACCCGTTAGCGGCCCGATCTCGGAACATGTGAGCCGATCTGACGGTCACAAGGAGGGCCGTCGAAAGTTTCGGTTCGACATCACGACCGGCGTGAACATCGAGGCCGGCACCGATGGGCTGCCGCATTTCTAGGTCGAGGTCGAGGAGATCAAGAAGGCTGAGCTGGAAGGAATCGTCGGCCTCTTGGCCAAGCTCTTGGGCAAGTCGTTCGACCAAATGGTCACCCAGATTGCCGAGGGCCGCGCGGCGCTCATCAACAAGAAACTCAATGCCGAGGTGGTCAAGCGCGCAACGGTCTTCAAGGAGTATGGCGTCTTCTGCGGGATCGATTATCGATCGGATCAAGTTGTTCTTCACTTCGACCTGACGCGGCTGAAGTCGGAGGGCGTCGTCGGCTACGTCTTCGCGACGCCACACCACGGAACTGTGCCCTTGTACCGCTGGGTCAACCGCCGGGTCGGTTCTCATCTCTACTCAACGAATCCGCGAGGTCCAGGTTGGCCGGGACTGATCAGCGAGGGTGTCGTCTGCCACGTGCCGGACCGCGCCGACCCGGGAGTGATTCCGCTTCAGGCCTGGCACGGGCGGAGAGACCATCTCTACACGACCTCACACGACGCGCTCAGCCTGGCGCGCATGGGGTTCCGGACGAGCGGTCTTGCCTTTTACGTCTACTCCAGCCCGGTTGCCGACGCGGTTCCTTTCTACCGGTTCTTCGATCCCCGACGCGGTCTTCACTTCTACACGACGCACCCGCACGCGGAGTTCGTGAAGTAGGCCTCATGAGGGAGCCTTCAATGCGCGCTGGAGCGTGTCGCTAAGAATTTGCTCCGCACTCGGTGCAATCCAGCACCAGTCGCGGAGATTGGCGTCGTGCTCGGCAACCTGGAGGTGGGTGGGAATGTAGCCGGTTCCCGCTTCGCCGTAGCCCACGGCCATCACAAACGCGTCGGGACGCAGCTTCTGGGCCAGAAGTTGATACTCGACATAGCTTTCACCGGGCAAGAGCGCCAGCACGGCCGGGCCCAGGTCCAGAACCGGTAGGTCTACAGTCTGGCCCGAGTCAACCCGATCGCGCCAGCTCAACCCCAGCGCCGCCAGGCACTGGCCGAATGGCTTGGGGTCGCCGGTCAACCGCGTTTTCAGCTCCTCCTTGCTGAACCCAGTGTCGTTGCGTGGCTCGAAACGCAACGGGGCGACGCGCGAATTGGCCCGCTCGAAGGGAAAACACCTGGTGGCGGCCCAGGCCTGTGCCATCGCCGTTTCCATCCGTGAGGCCAGCACCGGTCGGTTCTTGGCGGAGCCGTCGTTGTACTTGCCTGCCGTGACGTTGCCGCTGCAGCCGGAGACATAGAGCTGTACGACGTTCGGCAACGCCTTCTGCCGGGCTCGTCGTGCCAACCCCACGAAATCAGCCGAGACGCCTCCTTGCCCGTAATAGCTCATCGGGTGGACCGCGTAGTGGCTCAGGGCCAGCACGGGGACGTCATTGTTCCAGAAGCTCAGTGTCTTGAGCCAGGGATCAATGGTCTCCTCCGGCGCCTCGTGAGCGCGGGGACTGCGCGAGGCGCTGGTGCGGTCGTAGACGATCGTCCCATCGGCCAGAGCGTACCGCCGGTTTGAT
Source organism: Isosphaeraceae bacterium (assembly GCA_049966735.1). Lineage (GTDB taxonomy): Bacteria > Planctomycetota > Planctomycetia > Isosphaerales > Isosphaeraceae > Aquisphaera. The sequence goes on along the minus strand of JBMFUH010000561.1, from coordinate 2,927 downwards.
GCCACCTTTTCCACTTTCGCCTGGCCGATTCCCAGATGGGTCACACGTACCGGCTTCGCCAAGCTGAGGCGCATCGCCCGGGCCACCCGCTGGACCATCAGCTCGTGAAAGGCCCGGTTGCAGATCAAGCCACCGCAGTGATTGTCCTCGAGCATCCGCTGGGTCCGCAGATCAGCGATAGGGGCATCGTGCTGGTGAACGGTCGTTACCAGCACGTGTTCGATATCCGTGCGGGCCGTCCGGGCCAAAACTTCGCGCCAGCGGTCGTACGCATCGTTGCGCAGCTCACACCAGTCAAGGGCGACGAAGACCACGGGCCTGGCCAGCGTCGCGCCCCAGAGGACGAACCCGATTGCCTCGAGGCGATCGACGATGTTCCGGGCCGGCGCAATTCCGCCTCCCATGCAGGGATGGCCGATGGGAGGCGTCACGTCGGCCGAGAAGGACGTCAGCATCCAGGGGCGGAAAAGCCGGTTGGCCTTGCGCAGGTCCGGAGGTTGCGCCAGAGCGGACGCGGCCAGTGCGGCAACAGCTTCACGGCGATTGATGATGTGTTGGTCTATCATGGATTGCCTCAAGTTGAAGGACCTGGCGCAACGAGCTGAGACTGGCCAGCGGTCTGGTCCGCTTCCGCCAGTCGGCGAGGGCATGAGCCCTTGCGTGCTCATCCAGAAACCGCGCCATTGCCATCATCGTCCGCCAATCCGAGTCCTCGACAACGACTTGCCGGCCGCCTCCGTCAACGAACTCGTGGAGCAACTGAAAAATGGCTGTCCTGGGGTTGCTGGGAAAATCCATTGAACGAACGGCAACGGCAACGGCCGACTGCTCACCGGCTTGTTTCAGCAATTCCTTGACCTGCCCGCTCAACCACCCGCCTTGGGGGGCTTTGTTGCAGATCGCCGCGAGGGATCGTACTCCCCCGTCAAGGCTCCCTGGCGGTTCGATCAAGATGAACCGACCCTCCGCTTTGGCGCGATACCCTTGCTCCGCGGGCAGCTCGTCGGCGCAGGCGCGGATCGCCCGCGAGAGAATCTCGGCAAGCTCGGCCTCGTCAGAGGGGATGATCGGTGAAAACGTGGCGCGGAAGTCGTTCCAGGCTTGCTCGATGGCGCTTATGGCCCTTTCCGTCTCGAGGACGCGCTGGCCGTCGCCATCATCCTCGAAAGGGTAGCGGGCCATCTTCCCTTCCTCGATGCAGCGATCGCGATAGAGCTGGCACTCGAGCAGGACGTCGCGGGCGCGCAGCCCGACAAGCGCGCGAACCAGTTCTTCCGGGAGCGGAAAGGTCGGCTCTTCCTCATGAAAGGCCGCTCCGCGGGATGCGAAGAGATGCTTGAGCCGCAGGCCGATCAGCCGCTCGACCTCGTCCCGGCTACATGGGGTGTGCAGGCTCACGGGCCGAGGGTCGTTCTCGACGCGGTCCTTTACTGGCCTGGTGAGCAGCCTCTTCAACTCATCGTAGAAATTCTCGAGGCAGGAGATGACGACGATGGCGGAAGGGAGCCGGCTGACCACGTCGCAGAGGGTGGCCATCGCCTTGCGAAACTTGATCGCCGCTTCCTCGAGATCGAAAACGTCCTCGAGCTGATCGACGCAGAGGATCAAGGGGACACGCTCGACCGCCCAGATCAACTGCCCCAGACGCTGGATCATCCAGTGCGGGGCGTCTGCGTAGGTGCGGGGGATGATCCCTCCCAGGAGCCGACGGTCGGCCGACGTCAGGTCCTCGCAGCGCAAGTACATGAGAACCCTGGCCTTGATCCGCGGGTCGCCGCACTGGAGATAGAACAAGGCCTGGATGAGGAAGACGTCGACCTCGCGAAACCGATCATCGAGCACGACCTGGTCGGCCAGGGCGACGACGTTCTGGTCGATCGTTGTCTGATCGAGCCCTCCTTCACGCAGTCGCTGGAGATCCGCCTGGCCGGAATCGTTCAGCAACCTGGCCAGGGCATTGGAGATCCGCATCAGGCCGCTCTCCGGCGACTCGAGCTCGTGATAGGGTTTGTCGAGCGACTCGATGAGATTATTGAGGACGTAGCGTCCATACTGGCCAGTGAACGCGGTCATCTGCATGTAGCCGCAGTAACCCCGGTGTTGCGAGTGGACCCGGCCGCGGAACGCGCGCATTAGGTGGGTCTTGCCGCTTCCCGATTCACCCAGAAGCAGCAGGATGCGCCCCGAGGCCAGTCCCGACGGCTCCAGCACGCGATTCAAAGCGCGATCGAACCACTTCCTGGCCTCGGCATGGATCGACTCGACATCGAACGGATCGGCCTTCCAGACGTCGCTGCTGTAAGCGAAGGCATGGAAGAGGTCGAGGAGTTCTCCCGAGCAAAACGCGGAGATCCTTGAATCCGGGATTTCCTCTAGATTCGCGGCGACGGCGGGGTCTTCGGCGTCTGCCGGCAGGGTGTCAGGCCTCATGGTGATCCAAGCCTCTGGAGGGTTCCACGCGGATGAAGTGGAACGTCGCGTTGAGATAAGAGACCTCTGAAAGCCGCACATCCTCGGGATTCATCGCCTGGACCAGATCGGCCCGGGCGAGGTCTAGGAGCCGGGCATTATTGGCCTCGGCAAGATGTTGCTTGAACGCGCTCTGGTCCATCCCTCGAAAATCGGGGTGGTCCTGGAGCGTACGCCAGACGTGGCTGATGAAGACTTTGTTATCTCCATAGCGTCCGGTCGTCGTGGCCCGGGCGGCCTCCATCACCCGGCGGGCGAAGTTCGGCAGATCAAGCGGGGGAGGACTCTCCGCGGGTCCAGCAGTCAACGGTGGCGCGGGTTCATCGAGACCGCGGTCGATCCAGCCGCGCAGGATGGCGTCGCGCAGTTCCCTGGTGTCGTCGCGTCGCGCGCCGAGCCTCCTGGCCAGCAAGCGGTCAAGGGCCTTCTTCACGGGCACGGGTTGATTCTCGGTCAGT
>JBMFUH010000560.1:0-5035 GCA_049966735.1 Isosphaeraceae bacterium | reverse complement strand
GGCCAGGCAGGCCAATCCGAGGAGCAAGAGAATGACGCCCCCGAAGATTCCCGGCATGCCCAGATAGATCGCCCTGTGGAAGAGCGGCCGATCAGCCAGGCTGCCTCCCTGACCGGAAGCGAGGCTGGTTCGTGCCAGTCCAAGTGCGCCGGCCACCGTGAGCAAGGCCATCGTCACACCGTATGAACCCGCCAGGACAATCGCCATCCAGCCGCCAATCCGGATGCCCCGACGGTCCTGCACGGTCAGGCCCCAGTCCACGGCCAAGAGGCCCGAGAGGGCAAACGACGCGAAGACAAGCTGAAACAGCCGTGCCAGGGCCCCGACTGCCGGGTACGCACCAGCTGCCCGCGCGAGTGCATCTGCCCTGACCGGCTCAAAACCGGCGAGTCCGGGGCTCAAGAACAGGGCCAATGCCCCCAGGAGCAAGAGCGCCACGGGCGTGTAAACTCGCATCAAGGCGCCGATCACGGCGACCAGCCGCAGCAGGCTAGACATTCCCGTGATGTAAATCCAGAAGAGCGCGGTCAAGATGAAAACGGGGCTCACCAGGGAGAACTGCCCGAGGCTCGTCGTCTCGAGCGCCGAGGGAGCAACCAGGCGAAATGAGACCAGCCCCAGGAATGTCATCTTGATGGCCACGAAGATCGAGACCGCCTGGAGAACCAGCGCCCCCAGCCCCACGCCCACGCCGGTGATCCACTCCGACCCGGCCGTGCCCAAGGCCGAGGCGGCCACCAGGCTGAGCCGGCGGCCCGAACTCCAGCCCAGAAGCGCCGGGATCGAATACAAAAGCGCGTGGCAAGCAATGGCCGCCAGCACGGCGATGGCAATCAGCCAGCACAGACTGGCGTCTCCCAGAACGAGGGCCCCGGCTGGGTCGAGGAGCGGCACCCAGATGAAGAGTCCCGCGAATGCCGGCCCGATCGTCCAGACCCAGCTTCCATGCGGCAACTCGGGAGCAGCCAGGTCGGCCCGGAGAATGGGAGGCAAATCAAGCGCCTGGCAGACGGATGGCGGTGGTGTATCGCTCACGTTGATGTCCAGGTCCTGAAAGCGGCAAGCATGCGTGCGGCAAACCTGCCGGCCGTGAGAATTACGTTGGTTAGGCAAGGCCGGCCGATGGGGTAGCCGGGGATGCCGCAGAACAATCGTACCACATACGCAAGGGTGGATCATCAGATGACCCAAGAGTCCGGGGCTCGGCCGCAAAGCCTGTTTGTCGAGTGCGCGTTGAGCAAGAGCCCGGAAAGGCAGGTGGAACCAGTGCATCCGCGTTGCTTGCCGGTCCGACTGATCTTGTACGCCTGGGCAGCCCCCACCACCTTGCTAGGGTTGACCGCCGGGCTCGTCACTCTGGCCACCGGCGGGAAAGTCCAGCGCAGGCGGGGGGCGCTCGAGTTTTATGGAGGGTTCGCGACCTGGGGATCGAGGCGGATCGGTTTCCTGGCGATGACGCTGGGGCACGTGATCCTGGGATCAGGCGCGGCCGAGTTGGACCTGGTCCGCGACCACGAGCAGGCCCACGTGCGGCAGGCTGAAGCGTGGGGGCCGGCGTTCATCCCCGCCTATCTCCTGGCCAGCGTTCTGGCATGGAGGCGGGGCGGACATTACTATCGCGACAACTGGTTTGAGCGCGACGCCCGCCGGGCCGCCGGTGAGCCGGAGTGATCGCTCGCCGCTGCCACTCATTTGCACCGAGCCTGCAAGGAACGAGATTGATGCCCCAGACTCCGCATATCGAACGTCATTTCACCGCCAGCGAAACGGTCCGCGACGTGGTCATCGGCATGTCCGACGGCCTCACTGTCCCCTTTGCCCTGGCCGCCGGGCTGTCGGGAACCGAGGCGGCGACGACCGCCATCGTCGTCACGGCGGGCCTGGCCGAGGTCGCCGCCGGGTCAATCGCCATGGGCCTGGGAGGGTTCCTCGCCGCCCGGAGCGACGCCGAGCATTTCGCCAACGAGAAGCTGCGCGAGGAGCGAGAAGTCCAGACCGTGCCCGACGTCGAGGAGATGGAAGTCGCGGAGGTCTTCCAGCAATACGGGCTCTCCGACGCCGAGATCGCCCCCATTCTCCGTGTCTTCCGGAACAATCATCCCGCCTGGGTCGATTTCATGATGCGATTCGAGCTGGGGCTGGAAGAGCCCGATCCGCGCCGGGCGCTCAGAAGCGCGCTCACCATCGCCGGGGCCTACATCGCCGGCGGCTTGATCCCACTTGTTCCTTACATGGCCGTCAGCTCGAAGCACGCAGCGCTACTGCTCTCGATTGCCGTGACCCTGGCGGCGCTCTTGGTATTTGGCTATGTCAAGGGCCGGTTCACCGGGACTCGCCCTTGGCGGAGCGCCTTGCAGACCACGCTCATCGGCGGCCTGGCCGCGGCTGCGGCGTTCGTCATCGCCCGGGGGTTTTCGTGAGCAATGGTGAGCCCGTCGGGTCCGTCCCCGTGGGTTAAGATTCCAATCTTGTCTTATTATATTCATGACAAGATTGGAATCTTGTCCCACGCTGGCCCCTTGACACTGGTCAAAAGCCGTTGTCTATTGCACCCTGAGTCTCGGCCCACCGACTAAGCCTGTCCCGAAAGAACCAAGCGATCATGAGCACCCCCACGACGACGACGCCCGGCCCACTGCCCGACTACATCGCTACCGCCAAACCCAATCCCTCGACCAACCGGGCCCCGTGGTTCAAGAACACCGCGCCCACGTACGCGGGCGTTTTCCTCTGGTTCGTCTTCTGGGATCCGATCTCGGGGAATGGTCTGACGTCCGCCGGGTTAATCCCCGCGCTCCTGGGCATCATCATCGCCGCTCTCATCTGCCATTACCTCTTTTATCTGGTGCCGGGCTTGCTCGGCAAGCAGACCGGACTGCCGCTTTACGTGGTGGGAACATCGACCTTCGGCACGATTGGCGGCCTGCTCATGCCGGGGTTCCTCATGGGCTTGCTCCAGTTTGGCTGGCTGGGGGTGAACACGTTTTACTCGTCGCAGGCTCTGGCCTCGGGACTCCATGCTGGCTGGCTTTTCTATCCTTTCTGCGTGATCTGGGCACTGGGCGCGGCGTTTGTTGGGCTCAAGGGCATTCAGTACGTCGCCAAAGTGGCCACGTACGTGCCCATCATCCCGCTTGTCGTCTTGCTCCTTGGCCTGTTCCTTTTCGGCGGCTACGCGCTTTCCTATACGACCTCGGCCGTCGCGGATCGCCTGGGAGGGGGAATGTTCCACGGAATCCTGGCCATGATCGGAGCCATCGTCGGCTTCTTCGCCACGGCGGGAGCAGCAGGCGTTGATTTCGGTCTCAACAGCGTTGACGACAAGGATGTCGAGAAGGGAGGGATGGTCGGGATCATCGCGGCCATCATCCTGACCGCGGGAATCTCCGTCATTGCCGTGGCCGGCGCCCGGGCCAGCCGAATCGTTATTTCGGATCCGGTCAATGCTCACATGATGACCACATGGCTAGGAATCAAGGTTCCCAGCCTTTACCCGATCATCATGATCGGACTCACCCTGGCCGCGTTTCCGGGTGCCTGCTTCTCGTCGTTCATCGCCGCCAACAGTTTCAAGACCGTGATGCCCAGGATCAACCCCTTCGTCACGGTCGGCATTGGCGCGGTGGTGAGCATCATCCTGGCCGTCACCAAGGTTGCAGGTAATCTTCAGAGCGTTTTCGGCATCATCGGCGCCTCGTTCGGACCGATCTGCGGCGCGATGGCGGCCGATTACCTGCTGGCCGGCAAGCGGTGGTCCGGCCCTCGCGCGGGGTTCAACCCGGCCGGCTGGATTGCCTGGGCGGTCGGCTTCGTCGTTGGCATCTTGCCCAACCTGCACGCCTGGAAGCCGTTCATCCCCGACGTGCCCGCCGCCCCGGTCGCCGCCTTCATCGTGGGCTTCGCGCTCTATTTCGCCTGTGCCAAAGTCGGCCTGATCTCACCGGTGGTGCCGATGGAGAACCGGGCTGACGCCGTCACGGAATGAGTATTGCAAGGGAGCCATCGACACGAAAACCGCACTAGGGCGGTTTTCGGGCCGGTGGCTCACCGTAGGGTCCGCTGTGCGGACCGATGGCTGGGGCATTTGGTCCGCACAGCGGACCCTACGATATTTGATCAGCGTGCAAGCCGTCTGCAAACCGCTCTAGCGGGCCTGTTCACCTCGTCAACTGGGGCCTTCCGCCGGATGGCCCTGTTGCCAGCTCAGGTATTCGCGCAACGCGGAGTTGAGCGCGTCTTCATCCGCGAAAGCCTCAGAGACATCCGGGGCGAGGCGAACCACCCGTAGGCGTTGCCGGTAGCGATCCGCGTACTTGCCGCGGACCACGCCACGCAACGAACGGAAGTCGGACTCCGGTTCGAGGTCGTCGAGCGGCTCCCGATCGTCAGGGGAAGCTGTCATCCTGGTAGTCCTTTCGTTCGCGCCGGGTCGCTACCCGAGAGCTGATGATGCGCACCGTGTCTCCGCGATCCGTGTGCGAAACCACCAGCAACCGCCCGGCGACCGATGTACCCATCGTCAGGAAGCGGTCCTCGTGGTCGGCGTGTCGGGGTCGTATCCCGTGACCGACAGGGGATCGGCGAAGACCGTCATGGCTTCGGTGAACGAGACGCCATGTTTCCGCTCATTCAACTCGGCTTTGGCGTCGTCCCACTCGAAGTCCATCTGTCCCTCACGCTCTCACCTCGACTATAGCGAGGCGAATGTCCCTCACAAAAGAGCTCCTGTTTCCTCACCCCCCGCTCTCCATGCCCCGGGGCTTCACGGTGCCCTGTCTCGTGAAACTTGCCAGAGCGTGATCTTGCGGATGGCGGAGCGCGTCGCCTCGAACTCATTGCTTCCTTCCGCCTCGAACCGCTGGGCGATACCCTGGCGGCCTGCAAAAGGAATCAGGCAGACGATCCGGGCGCGACTGCTGGGGTTGCCTGTGATCGTGTACTCCGTCACGCCGAGCACCTGCATTTTGTGCCGTAAGGAACTCCATTGCGCTACTTCCGTGGTGGCGCTGGAATCTTCCTTGTCGCGAGACACTGG
>JBMFUH010000559.1:0-5043 GCA_049966735.1 Isosphaeraceae bacterium | reverse complement strand
GTGGAAGGTCAAGAGCCGATCAGGAGGACAAGACCTGGTAGACGGCCCTGCGCGCGGCTCTGAGTGCCGTCTCGACCTCGGGCAGGCCGCCCAGATTCATGACCTGGAAGATCAGGTGGTCGATCTCGACTTCCACGGCGAGCAGGGTGGTGATCCGGGTCGTATCCTGTACCCCCGATTCGACAGCGCTCGCGGTTGTCTCTCTTAACTGGCTCCTCGGTTTGCTCCCCCGCCGCTCGCTGGTCGATACGGTTTGGGCGGCGGACGTTTTCCGCGTCCTGGCGCGCGGCTTGCTGATCATCCCCAACGTTCTCCGCACCTGGCTGACGACGGGATGACTGATCGTCCCGGGCATTCCGGCGTCGGTCCAAGCCTCGTTCACCTCGCGGGCGGTCGCATCGGGATGATCGCTGAGATACACCTTGACAAAGTCCGTCTTGCCTGGAGTGACAGTTGCTGTCCGGGGCATTCGAAGTTCTCCCTGGTCACGAGGTCTGCACGACACGACGCCAGTAGACCAAAAAAAGTATCCGATTTGAATACACAAGCGGATCTACCGATCAGGCAAGCTGGGACATTGATTTCAGGTCGATCGAGGATTCCCCAGCGGAGCGACCGTCGCGGCAAACTCGGCTTGACGCGGAAACGCGCGGGGGTCGCCGCGGGGGTCGCGGGGCAGGCCGCGGTGGTCTCCGTCCATCGCCAGATCGGCCGGCCGCGTGTAGCCTCCCAGGCTCCAGACCATCTCGCAGTTGTGCTGGACGTCGAGCATTGTCAGCGTCTGGACCGCGCGCAGGACCAGCACCTGGTCGCTCCAGAGATCAGTTCGAAGCAGAACCTCGCGCATCCGGGCCTGGACCGTGGCCCAGGGGTCGTCCCCCCCCTGCCCCAGCACGACCTTCACCCAGCCGCGCACGGCCCGGCGGTGCCCGCGCAAGTATTTCACGATGCGTTCCTGCTGTTTCGCGTCGTAGCTGGGGAAGCAAGGAAGGCGGAAGAGATCAGTCGCGGGCCGTTTGATCCGCGCGACCGGATGCCAGAGCTTGCGCAGGTTGATGACCGGGTCGGGCAGACCGGGAGGGAGCATCTTGCCGTCGACCGAGGGATCGGCGCCGTGGACCATGACGCGCTTGAGACCTTCGATCGAGACGGCCAGGGTGGTGATGTCGTCGTGATCCAGCACGCAGGCGGTGACGAGCGCCCGGAGCGCCTCGCCGCCGCGGTTGGTCAGGTAGGGAACTTGCTCGGCCAGGTAATGGGGCAGCTTGTCGAAGGTCCAGCCGAACCGCTCGAGCCAGCGGCCGATCCATTGCAGCCGCCTCTGATGTCCGCGGCGAATCTGCTCGGCGATGATCCGGTCTTGCCGCGAGGCGCCGATGAAGTCGAGGTCGCTCTCCATGAGCGACTGGGCCGCGATGCCGGCAGGCGCGGTGGGAAGCCGGAGGCCGAGATACTCCACGTCGAACCGGGCCCGCAACCAGAGCGATCCCATGAAAACAGGCTTACGCATACGATGAATCTTGCGCAACGCCGCCCAGTAGGTGTCTGACGGCACGTCCTCATCGTCGTCGACGCGGGGGCTCAAGATCTCGTGGACGACCTTGCGAATTCCCCGCACCGTGAGCCCCAGCGCCTTGCCCAGCCCGGCCGCCAGCAGGAAGGGGAGAAGGACGATCCGGCCGCCCGAGAGATAGGTTTCATAGAACGCGTAGGGATTGATCGTGCGCTGGTCCAGGGGAAGATCGTGCAGCGGGAAGCTGCGAAAGGCCCGACGGACATTCTGCTGGCGGTCGCGGCGGACCAGCTCGGCGACCTGCGGGCCAAACCGGGTGAGGATGGCGGCGTCGCGGTCGGGGTCGTCGGCCAGGAAGTCCATGGCGGTGAACTCGACTGTCTCGAGAAACGCGTCGGCCTCGATCCGCCGGCGCTCTCTGGCCGGCGCGACGGTGGCGGCCTCTCCGGTGGCCGGGTTGACGGCCAGCGGAGGAAGCAAGACCTCGTGGGGCTCGATCCTCAAACGGCGAGCCAGCCAGTTCTGATACACCAGGCGGGACGCGGCCGACGAGCAGGCCAGCCGGTCCAGGGGAACCGCGTGCCGGTTGTAATCCAAAAGCAGGATGGCCGTCTCCTGGGCGATCATCCGCGTGATATATGTGAACCAGAGGTAAGGGCCGCCGAAGAGCTGCCCCGCGTGATTCAGGTCGAGCCGGTCCAGCGCCCGCCCCTCGCGAAGCAAGTGGCCCAGATGGCTCCGTCTCAGGTTGGTGATCGCCAGGTTGCCCAGGAGTTGCACCGACGCCTTGGTGTCGCTGCGATGAAACGGCGACCCATCCACATAGTCTTGATAGAGCAGGCGAATGTTGTGCAGGAAGACCAGCTCGCGGTTCTCCAGCCAGCCCCCTCCCCGCGGCGCGGGACCGTTCTCGTTCGCCGGCCGGTAGAGATCGGGGTCCAGATCGTCGGACGACCGCAGACGGATCTCGGGATCGATCACGCGCTCGGCCAGGAATCGCGCGTCCTGATCGCGGCGCCGGGACTTGAGGTTCTTGGTTTGAGCGGCGAACTGGGCCTCGACCACCCGCTCGCAGAAGTCGGCCGACTGGTTGGCGATCTTGCGAAACCAGGACCCGAGCAGCCAGAAAGCCAGGCAGATGCCGCCCAGGACGATCACCGGCCAGCCCAGCAAGTTCTGCAGCCTGTCCACGAAGCCGCGAAACGGCCGGAGGAAAGCGAACGCGTTGACCACCAGGAAGAGCGAGAGAAACGCCGAGCCCATCCAGAGCAGCCGCTTCGCCGGCGTCCGCGTGGCGCTCACGATGGCCGCGCCCAGGCGATCGAGAAAGACCGGCGGCGAAAGCGTTCCCTGGAGATCGGCCAGGAAGTAGATGACCTCGAGCAGCCGCTGGATCAGGTGGCCCAGGTAGTTGGCGGCCAACGTCACGGCTTCGGCGGGGCTCTTCTGGCGATAGGCCACCAGGTTGCGAATCACCGGCAGCCGGCGGATCAAAGGGGCGTCGAGCAGGCGGAGATAGCGATCGGCCGAGGTGATAAACGCGGGCCCCATCTGGTCGACCAGCCGCTCGGGAGAGAGCTGGATCATCCGGTCCACGAGCGCCTCGACGGGGATCTCCCGACCGTCTCGCCCCTCGTCCTCGTCCCCCGCGCCGTCGAAGGCGTCGGCTGGGAGCGTCTCGATCCGGATATCCAGATCGGCCAGCACCCGACCGGCCAGTCGCAGGCGGGCGGAATGATCGAGCCGGGCCAGCGCCTGGGTACAGGCATGCTCGTGCTCGCCGCGCAAGGCGGCCAGGCGATGCCGTTCCCGCGATTCGGGCCGCTGGGCGTGATAGGGCTCGAAGAGAACGATGTTGCGGTTCAAAAGCCCCGCATGCTTGCGAATCAAGCGGTCGCCCAGCCGCAGCACGAAGAGCGCGAACCGCGTCAGGCGAACCACGGGCAGAGCCACGCGCACCGCCCTGAGCATCTGGGCCAGCCGGAGGAACCGCAGCCAGCCGAGCGACTCGACGGCGCTGGCGACCCCGGTTTCAACCTGTGCCGAGGCAAGCTGGTACGAGAGGAACCCGAATGGCAACGACGCCAGGAAGTCGATCACGAGATGGCGGAGGAAATAGCTTCCTTTCCCAGGCGCCAGCGAGAGCTTGAGCGCGAACTCGGCGAGCAGGAGCGAGCAGACGGACAGGTCGGCCCAGGCAAACCAGGCGTGTATCTCGTCCGACATCCAGTCCGCGCGGTCGAACGTCCCCTCGACCACGATCAAGCCGACGAGAATGAGGATCAGCCAGAGCACGGCATCCTCGAGCAGCTTGACCGCGCGGCGGCCCAGCAAGTTGGCCAGCCGCAGGGCCAGCAGCTTCTCTTGCCATTCGCCCCGCACGCGGCGGCGAAGCCGGCCAAGCTCGCGGACCAGCCGCCCTAGCCGCTCGCGCGCGGCTGACTCATCGCTGGCGTCCTCGCTTTGCCCTGATTCGCTCTTCAAGCGGCCAAGGATGACGACGAGCTGATCGAGGTCCTGGAGGGCCAGCTCCAGGCGGGTGACGGCCCAATCCAGCGGCATGTCCTCGACAAACGCGACCATCTCGCTGATCTCATCCTGAGCCGTCTGGACGGCTCGCTCGCAGGGCCGGCGCGCCTCGGCGAGACCCAGCTTGCGCAGCTCCGCTTCCGCGCGGTCGGCCAGCTCGATGCGGCGGACGGCCAGGGTCTCGGCCCACTCTCTCGGGTCGCCCCCCAGCCAGTGGGGATGGCCGTCGCCGTTCTCCGCGACGTCCAGCGCGGTGATCTTCGCCTGAAGGCGGGAGAGCCGGACTCGCGTGGCCAGCAGCCGGTCCGGCGGCATGCCCGATGGGGACCGGGCGATTTCCCGCCGCACCCTCCGCTCGAGCATGACCCCACGCAGCCGCTCACAACGGCCAAGCAAGCGCTCTTGCTCGGAGTCGGGGCGGGAGGCGGCCCGGGCCGCCGGCGCCAGCTCGTTGCAAACGCGCTCGATCTGGACCTCGAGCGCCGCGGTCCGGCTGGGAGACCGTTCGCGGTCGAGCCGGGCGATCAGCTCTCCCAGCCACTGCAAATCGCTCCGCAAGCCCTCGATTCCCAACGCCATGGAGAGCGGCCCGCGCTGATGCTCGCCCAGCAAACCGCGCAGCGCGACCTTGGTGTCGGCCAGCCACTGCCGCACTCGAGCGGCCAGCGCGTCCCGCTCGGCGCCGGCAGGCTCCGCCGCGTCAAGAAGATGGGCCACCGCCTCGCGTAGCTCGGTCAACCGTCGCAGCAAGGCTCTCCGGGAGTGTTCGGTCGCGGCGGAAGGGTCTTGGAGGTCGAGCGGTCCGCGCGCGCGGACACCCGCGTCGACCTGCGCCAGCAACGGGGCGAGAAGGTCGCTCTGCCCTCGCCGAGCCGTCTCGAGCAGCCGATCAGCCTGCTCGCACCAATCCTCCACGCTCTCGGTCACCACGTCCACGCTCATCGCCCCGCTCTTGATCGAGCGCTTTGCTGACACCAGAAGGAGTGGTTCGCTCAGGCCGG
>JBMFUH010000558.1:2518-5077 GCA_049966735.1 Isosphaeraceae bacterium | reverse complement strand
CCCTCCGCCTGCTCCGGGGCCATGTAAGCCGGCGTCCCCAGGACCTGCCCGGCGACGGTCTGGTCCGACGCGGGCCGCGGAACGGTCGTCACCGGTGGTTCGGGCGACGCCTGCTCGGCGACATTCACCAGTCGGGCCAAACCCCAGTCGAGCACCATCACCTGGCCGATCTCGCCGACTACCACGTTCTGGGGCTTCAGGTCGCGGTGGACGACCCCCCGAGAGTGGGCGTGGCCGACGGTGTTGCAGATGGCAATAAACGCCTCCAGCAAACCGGCCAAGGCATCCGGACTGGAGCTGACCTTCGCACGGCCGCCGCGGCAATCTCGGATCACCTCGGCGAGCGTCGGCCACCGGAAGTACGGCATGGTGTAGAATGGCTGGTGGTTGTCAGGTCGCCTGGCCAGCTCGTAAACCGGCACGACCCCAGGGTGCTGAAGCTGCCCTGTGATCCTGGCTTCGGCCAAGAACCGGCTCCAGAGCTGTGGGTGAGAGGCCGAGTCGGGCAGAAGCTCCTTGAGGGCGATCTCGCGGCCGAGATCGCCGTCGCGGGCCAGCCAGACGCGAGAGACTCCCCCGTCCATGTGGACTGTCGTCAGAGTGTAGCGACCCCGCGTGCCGCCTTCTCCGGCCGCATCATCGGTCCCGGACCGCATGGGCGCCCCGGGACCGGTCTGGGCGGCGTCCTCGACCGCGGTTCGGCCGCTCGCGTCTCCCCCCATGGCCTGGTCGGTCGGGCGGGCGATCACCATCGACGTGCGGGCGTCGACCTCGGCGACGAATTCCGGAAACCGGCGGCGGTAGTCGCTGGGGTCGGGCCGCTCGCCCGCCCGCCAACGGTAGTCCAGCTCGAGCGCCAGCAGTTCGCCGAAAAGGCGCGTTCGATCCCGTGGCTCGACTCGCGGCAGGAGGTCCTCGATCCGTGCCGGCTGGCCCGCCGCCCATCCTGCCTCGAACTCGTCACAGACCCGGTCGATGTACTCCTCGATCGGTGCCGCGTCCGACGGACCGCGGTAGAACTTCAGCTCAGCATTCATCGTCGTGGGCTCCTGTCCCCCTGTGTCGCCTCCCGCCACCCGCGCGTGCAACCGCGCTGGGCCCAGGGGGAAGCCTGAGACCGCCACGCGGTTTTCGGAATGGGGCTACGAGGATCCAGCGCATTGCTGCGGGTTTATGCGATATCTTTCATCAGGCAACGGTCAGGCCAGGCATGCGGCAATAGATCACAAGTAGACATACATTCGCATCAGGGGAGTGATCCCATGCCGCCGTATCAGGCGTTGGTGATCCGACAGACCGCCGCGCTTTGGGCGATGACTTCGACAGCCCCGGGGCCAGAAGGCGTTACTCGGCGCCTCGGCCCGTACGGTTCCCTGAGGTCGTTCTCGTCCGTCGCATTCAATTCTACCGCTGTCAACCCCAGCTTGGCCAAGACAATGGGCGGAATCTCTTCCAGCCGGCGCAGCCTGCTTTGCTGCCGGCGGGTACTCGGTTGCATCGCCTCGAAGAGGCTTCTCGGCTGTCTTCCACTTCCCGGTTATGGCTCACTTTGTCCCACTCGACTCCCCGACGACGGAGGTTCAAGCCTCGCATGCCGCTTGAACCGCTTCGCCGAGGCCAAATCGCCTATTTTCGCCATTCTCCCAAGAAGGCCGATCGCAAGACGTCCACGGCACCTCTCTTTTCTCAAATTCGCAATCTTTGCGCAGTCTTGGCGATTTGAACTCTGCTCACGATCGGATCGGAAAGCGGGCTTGGGTGAAAGGCCCCGATTGGCGACAATGTTCTCTGAACGTTCAGGTCACGCGACGTGTTGCGGATCGTCCTGTTTATAGTGATGGGCTCGACTGTCCTGAGGATCACTCATGACCACCGTGCGTCTCGTCCTGGCCTTGCACAACCACCAGCCGGTGGGCAACTTTGATGGCGTGTTTGAAGCCGCGTTTCGCGAGAGCTACCAGCCGTTCCTCAAGGTCCTGGAAGACTACCCCGAGATTCCCTTCTGCCTG
This sequence comes from Isosphaeraceae bacterium, assembly GCA_049966735.1. GTDB lineage: Bacteria > Planctomycetota > Planctomycetia > Isosphaerales > Isosphaeraceae > Aquisphaera. The sequence goes on along the minus strand of JBMFUH010000558.1, from coordinate 3,068 downwards.
CACACCTCCGGACCGCTTCTGGAGTGGCTCGTCGAGCGGTATCCGGACTACATCGCACGGGTTCGCGCGCTGGTCGCGACGGGTCGGGTCGAGATCCTGGGAGGCGGATTCTATGAGCCGATCATGACGATGATCCCCCACCACGACCGCGTGGGGCAGATCCGCGATTACACCGCGTATCTCCAAGAGCTGTTCCCGACCCGGATTCGCGGCATGTGGGTTCCCGAGCGGGTCTGGGAGCAGCACCTGGTCTCGGCGTTCACCGAGGCTGGCATCGAATACACCATTCTCGATGACTTCCATTTCCAGCGGGCCGGCGTGACCGGCGATGAGCTTTTCGGCTACTACCTGACCGAGGACGAGGGACGCCTGCTCAAGATCTTCCCCGGATCGGAAACCCTGCGCTACACCGTGCCGTTTCAGGAACCGCACGCCACGTACGAATTCCTTCGTCGCCTGGCCGAGCGGCGGCCGGGCGCCACGGTGGTCTTCGCCGACGACGGCGAGAAATTCGGCTCCTGGCCCGACACGTACGATCATGTTTACACGC
>JBMFUH010000558.1:0-2508 GCA_049966735.1 Isosphaeraceae bacterium | reverse complement strand
GTTGGCTGAACCATTTCTGCGACATGATCCTGGCCAACCGCGACTGGCTCGAGGTGAGCACGCTGGGACGCACCGTCGACTCGACGCTGCCCCTGGGCAAGGTCTACGTGCCCGACGGCTCCTATCGCGAGATGACCGAATGGGTTCTCCCCCCGGCCCTGCACCAGGAATACCAGCAAGCCCGCGCTCAACTGGAGCAGAGCCCCCTTGCCGGCGAGATCAAGCCATTCTTCCGAGCCGGGGGATACTGGCGCAACTTCAAGGCGCGCTATCCCGAGAGCGATGAGATGTACGCCCGGATGCTGGGAATCTCCCGCCGCCTGGCCGCTGCAATGGTTACCAGTCGCGCCGATCCCGACTACCTGGAGATCGCCCGACGCGAGCTCTATCGCGGTCAGTGCAACTGCCCCTACTGGCATGGCGCCTTCGGCGGGCTCTATCTTCCTCACCTCCGCAACGCCATCTACCGCTGTCTGATCTCCGCGCACAACGCGCTCGACGACGCCGAGGGAAAGACCGGTCCCCGGGTCGCGCTCGAGATCGGCGACCATAATCTCGACGCCCGCCAGGAAGTGAAGCTCGAGAACGAGGCCCTGATCGCGCTTTTGCGGCCGGCCCAGGGAGGGCATCTCTACGAGCTGGACGTGCGCCGGCAAACGATCAACGTCCTTGCAACCCTTGATCGCAGGCCCGAGGCCTATCACCAGACAATTCTGCACGCGATTCAGGAGAGGCAGGGTGGTCGTCCGGCGGGTGGGGCGCCGGCGAGCATTCACGACCGGGTCGTGCTCAAGCAAGAGGGCCTTGATCGGCTGCTCGTGTACGACCGCCATCCGCGCAAGGCGCTGGTGGATCACTTCTATCCGATTGACGCGAGCCTTGACGACCTGATCGCGAGCCGAGACCTGGAGCGGGGCGATTTCGTGCTGGGAACCTATCTGTCGAAGGTCCAGCGCGAGCCGAAGCGCGTGGCGCTGGTGATGGAGCGGCTGGGTCATGCCGACGGCAGGTCGATCCGGATCAGGAAGACGATCGAGCTGGCCGCCGGCGCGCCGGAGCTGGTGGTGCGGTACGAGCTGGCCGACCTGCCCCGCGAGGCGTGCCTGCACTTCGCCGTCGAGCTGAACCTGGCCGCGATGGCCGGCCACGCCGAGGATCGCTATTATTCCGACCCGCAAGGGACCCGACTCGGCATGCTCGACGCGCGGATCGATCTGCCCCACACCGAGGGGGTCTCGCTCACGGATGAGTGGCTCGACCTGGTCGCCGGCCTGAGCTGGTCGAAACCGGGAGGACTGTGGTGCTACCCGATCGAGACCGTGAGCCAGAGCGAGGGGGGCTTCGAGGGCGTTTACCAGTCGTCCGCGGTTGTCCCTCACTGGCACGTGACCGCTGATGAGGCCGGCCGCTGGGAAGTGCAGATTCGCCTCTCCGTGGAGACCTGTCGCCCGGTCCAGAAGCCGCAGCACCGGCACCGGGAGAGCATGGCGCCGGTGTGAGCCAAGAGCAGCCGTGCCCTGCTGGGGGATGGGCTGGAAGCATGTCCACTCTTGGGTTACGCTGAAGTCCAGGAGGGTATATCCATGCCGCTTCGCGATCACTTCCGCCCGCCGCCTGCCGATAGGAGAACGTGGGAGGGATTTCACGGCGGGTGGCCCATGATGATCGCCGCCGGGCTCAACCGAGGGTTGCCTCGCCGCTACGTCGCCGAGCCGAGGCTCCATCAAGGCTCATCCATCGAGGTCGACGTGGCGAGCTACGAGGAAGAATGGGCAGAGCCTCACTCGGCTGAGGCAGCGGACGACGGCGGCGGGGTGGCGACGGCGGTCTGGGCGCCGCCCAGGCCCACGCTGGCTGTGCAAACCGATCTGCCTGCCCTGGATGAGTACGAAGTGCGCGTCCACGACACCAGGTCGGGCCTCCGCCTCGTGGCCGCGATCGAGATCGTCAGTCCCGCCAACAAGGACCGGCCAGAACGCCGTCGCGTCTTTGTCGCCAAGTGTGCGGGACTGCTCCAGGACGGCGTCTGCGTGGCGATGGTCGATCTGGTCACCAATCGATCATCGAACATTTATGTCGATCTGATGGAACTGCTCGGGAGCCCCGACCCTGCCTTCGCCGCAGGCGCGCCGTCGATCTATGCCGCCGCATGGCGCTGGACGCGGAATGGAACGTCCTGGCTCATGGAGACCTGGGCGCACGCCCTGGAAGTCGGCCGGGTCTTGCCGACGCTGCCGCTCTGGTTGGCCGAGAACCTTGCAGTCCAGGTTGATCTCGAGTCGAGCTACGAGGAGACTTGCCGCAACTTGCGCATTGGTTGAGGTTCGGTTTCATGTTCTGGCCATTCCGTCGCGGCAAGAAAGCCAAGGAACCGTTGAAAATCGTGATCGACGCCGCGCAGATTGTCCGGCGCGCCCGTCGGTTGCGGTTCCGGGTTCGGCCCGAGGCGGTCTCGCAACTGGCCGGGGCATACCACGGAGCGCGGCCGGGCGTGGGGCTGACGTTCGC
>JBMFUH010000557.1:0-5079 GCA_049966735.1 Isosphaeraceae bacterium | reverse complement strand
AAAACCGCCAGAAAGACCATTACAGCAAGGAGCGGCTGGAATCGCTGACCACCGCTCTCAAGGCTGCCGGCCGGCGTTACGAGATCGTGACCCACGACGGAGACGACAAGGCCGCGCTGGACGCAACGATGAAATACCTGCACGATCACCCCAAGGTCAGCATCATCCTCGCCGACCATGAGGTCGGGATGGTGGCCGCCTACAATGCGGCTCTCCAGCTCTCGAAATCGAGCCACCGCACCCTCATCCGGGGGGGCTATGCGGCCTGCGATGGCAGGACGGACGAGACGATCTTGCGAATGACCGAGGCCGTGGCCAATCGCAATACCGACGGGTACACGCTCAAGGTCCTTGACATCGCGCTCGACCAGATGGACGGCAAGCCGGCTCCCGGGCGAGTCGAGGTGCCGATCCGCTTCATCCGCAATCCCCACAGGACGCCCGGGGGGCCAATCCCCTACCAGGCCGAGTGAATCGACTGACTTCCATCGGCGCGATCATGCTTCGCCGTAGGTCGGATACTCCTGTCCGTCCCACGGCGGAATTGACCGCGCGGGGCCCGGTCCGGATCGAATACCGGGAAGTTACTCCACGCCTGTTGCTTAGTGGCTGCCGAGGTTCTGTTTCAGCTTCTCCATCGCCTGGTCAATGCTGAACGAGGCGGCTCGCTGACGGGGAGGAAACTCCTTGAACGTGGCCAGGAACTTCTCGGTTGCCGCCTGGGCGCCAAAGAAGATGTACACCTGCGAGATCACCCAATCGTAATAGGTGTTGGAGGTCACGTCGGCTCGCTCGTACGGATCGGAGCGAAGATCGAAGAGCTTGGGCAGGCGGAGCGGCGTGAACGGCTCGGCCCAGACCCGCAACGTCCCGGGGGCTCGTTGTTCCAGGAAGACGACTTTCCAGTTCTCGTATCGGAGGGCGACCAGGTCGCCGTCGTCGTTGAAGTAGAAGAAGCCCCGACGCGGGCTCTTGTCGACCTGGCCGGTCAGGTAGGGCAACTGGTTGAAGCCGTCCAGGTGCACCTTGAACCGCTTCCCCGCGGCCTCATGGCCGGCCAGCAGCTTCTCTCGCACGTCCGGCTCGCCGGCGACGGCGAGGAACGTGGGGAGCCAGTCGTGGCCGCTGACGATCTCGTTGGACACGGCGGCGGGCTTGATCTTGCCCGGCCAGCGGATCATGCAAGGGGCCCGGAACGCCCCTTCCCAGTTGGTGTTCTTCTCGCTGCGGAAGGGCGTCGTCGCGCCGTCGGGCCAGGAGTTGGCGTGGGGACCGTTGTCCGTCGTATAGAGAACGATCGTGTCGCCGGTGATTTGGAGATCGTCCAGCACCTTGAGCAGCTTGCCGACGTGTCCGTCGTGCTCGACCATGCCGTCGGCGTACTCGGTGCGGGCCGTCAGGCCCGGCGGACTGCGCCGGTCCGCGGCCACGTGAGTGCGCAGGTGCATTCGCGTGCTGTTGAACCAGCAGAAGAACGGCTTGCCCGCCGCGTTCTGCCGCCTGATGAAATCAGCCGCCGCGTCAGAGGTCTCGTCGTCGATCGTTTCCATGCGCTTCTTCGTCAAGGGGCCCGTGTCCTCGATGGTCTGCTTGCCCACGCGGCCGAAGCGGGGATCGACCGTGGGGTCGTCGCGCGGCGTGGCCTTGCACCGGAGCACCCCGCGCGGGCCGAACAGCCGCCGGAACACGGGGTCGCGGGGATAGGTCCGCTGCTCGGGTTCCTCCTCGGCGTTCAGGTGATAGAGATTGCCGAAGAACTCATCAAAACCGTGAACCGTGGGCAGAAACTCATTCTTGTCGCCCAGGTGGTTCTTGCCGAACTGGCCGGTGGCATAGCCGTGATTCTTGAGCAATTCGGCAATCGTCGGGTCTTCCTTCTGGAGCCCGACAGGAGCGGCCGGCACGCCAACCTTGGAGAGGCCCGTCCGGAACGTGCACTGGCCGGTGATGAACGACGACCGGCCGGCGGTGCAGCTTTGCTCGGCATAGTAGTCCGTGAAAATCATCCCTTCCCGAGCGATCCGATCGATGTTCGGCGTGCGATAGCCCATGAGGCCCATCGAATAGGCGCTCACATTCGTCTGGCCGATGTCGTCGCCGAAGATGACCAGGATATTTGGCTTGCGGGCCGCATCGGCCTGACCGGCCCAAGTCTCGCCGCGGGGCGCGAGCAGGGCGTTGACAATCCCGATGAACGTCAGGGCCTTCTTGATCGACTGCTTCACGATGGTCTCGCTTCCGGAGTCGCTGAAACGCCGCGTCAGGTCCAATCGCCGTGAGGGTACTGTAACGCCCTGCGGTCGCGAAGGAAAACGAAATGTGGGACAAGATTCCCAATCTTGTCCACGATCATTTAACTAGCTTTAATATATAAGAGTACAAGATTGGAATCTTGTCCCACTCCGGTCTGGCGGTTCAATACGCGTGCTGTTCCGCGCCAGCTTCCGGAGCCGTAAAGACTGGCGCCGGCGCGACCTGGGGCATGATCCGGGCCTCGACTTCCTGCTTGATCCGGGAGACTGCCTCGGCGAGGGGCATGGCCCCCAGGTCGCCAGCCGTGCGATCGCGATAGGCCACGGCCTCGTTCCCGGCTTCCTTGGCGCCGACGACGAACATGACGGGAATCTTCTCGAGCTGCGCGTCGCGAATCTTGGAATTGATCTTCTCGGGCCGTTGATCGAGCGTGGCCCTCACCCCCGCCTCCAGCAGCCTGCTCAGAACGGACTGGGCGTAGTCGGCCACCTTGTCCGAGATGGGCAACACGCGCACCTGCTCGGGCGCCAGCCAGAGCGGGAAGGCGCCGGCGAAGTGCTCGATCAGGATTGCCAGGAACCGCTCCATGCTGCCGAAGGGGGCCCGGTGGATCATCACCGGACGATGCTTCTGATTGTCCTGGCCGGTGTACTCCAGCTCGAACCGCTCGGGCAGGACGTAGTCGAGCTGGACCGTGCCAAGCTGCCATTCGCGGCCGATGCAGTCGTGGACGATGAAATCGGCCTTGGGACCGTAGAAGGCCGCCTCGCCGGCGCCCACGAAATAGGGCAGCTCCATCTCCTGGAGCACGGCCTCGATCTCCTCTTCGGCCCGGCTCCAGATCGCTGAATCCACACCCTTGAACTTGGGGTCGGCCGGGTCATGCTTGGACATCCGGACCTTGTAATCGCCCAGTCCCAGCGACCGGAAGACGAACTGGGTCAGCTCCATCGTCGCGCGGAACTCGGATCGTACCTGATCATGCGTACAGAAGAGATGGGCGTCGTCCTGGGTGAACCCGCGAACCCGCGTCATCCCCGAGAGTTCTCCCGATTGTTCGTAGCGGTACACGGTGCCGAATTCGGCCAGTCGCAGGGGCAAGTCGCGGTAGCTGCGGGGTTGTACAGCGTAAATCTGGATATGATGAGGACAGTTCATCGGCTTGAGCAGGTACTCTTCCAGATCGCAATTCCGCTCAACCCAGCCGATGCGTTCGCCCGCGGTCAGCTCGAGGAAGGATCGGGTGTAGCCGGACTCCGACGAGGGATCGGGCAAACGCTCGGGAATGCCGGCACGCCCGAGCAGAGTGCGCTGGGCGTTGTCGTCGAGCGTGCCGGCAACGAGCCCGTCGAGGAGCTCCTTGGCGGAGGCGTCGGCCGGCATCTTGATGGTGGGGAACTGCGAATCTTTGTAATAGGGATAGTGTCCGCTCCGCCTGTAGAGCTGCACTTTGCCGATGTGAGGGCTGTAGACCGGCTGGTATCCCCGCTTGATCAGTTCGCTCTTGATGAAGTCTTCCAGGATGCCGCGGACGATCGCGCCCTTGGGCATCCAGAGAATCAGTCCCGGGCCCACGAGCGGCGAGATGGTGAAGAGCCCCAGCTCCTTGCCCAACTTGCGATGGTCGCGCTTCTTGGCCTCGTCGACCTGCGCCAGGTAGGCATCGAGCTCTTTCTTGTCGAAGAAGGCCGTGCCGTACACCCGCTGGAGCATCTTCCGCCCGGTCTGCCCCTTCCAGTAGGCGCCGGCCACGGACAGGAGCTTGAACGCGCCGACCTTGCCGGCATGGGGGATGTGCGGCCCTCGGCAGAGGTCGACGAACTCCCCCTGGCGATAGAAGCTGAGGATGCCGAACTTGTGCAGCTCGTCGTCGATGTGCTCGACCTTGAGCGTCTGGCCGAGATCGGCGACGAACTGGCGGGCCTCGGGGGCGGGCAAAGTGAAGCGCTCGAAGGGCTCGGCGTCCTTGACGAGCTGTGCCATCTCCGCCTCGATGGCGGGGAAGTCATCCTCGGAGATGCCGGGGCCGTCGAGTTCGACGTCGTAGTAGAATCCGCTCGTGGTGGTCGGCCCGAAGGCGAGCCGGACGCCCGGAAAGAGCCGCATGATGGCCCGGGCCATGATGTGCGCGGTGGAGTGGCGCAGCACGTCGAGCGCCTCGCGATCCTTCGAGGTGAGGATGCGCAGCGCGACCTGTTGCGTCGATCCGTTCTCGAGCGGTCGGTCGAGGTCGACCACCTGCCCGTTGGCCACCGCGGCGACGGCCGCATCGGCCAGGCGCTTGCCAATCCCCGCCGCGACGTCACGCGGGCAAACTCCCTGGGGGTATTCCTTGACCGAACCATCCGGCAACGTGATCTGAAGCATCTTCCACCGCATCTCCGATATCGTTCTGTCGGTTGCTCTTCCGGACTGACTTCGTCGCTCGCGGCTACCTAGCCAAGATTAACCTAACAACAGCCCGCGTGCCAATGTTGACACGAGATACCTCAGGAACAGGCGTGAAACAACTTGCCGGGGCGAGTTCGTAGTTCGTAGGTAGAAACGGAACGGATTCCGTTCCACATGTCCACGAGCATGCATGGAGTCCGGGGCATTGGGTCCGCACAGCGGACCCTACAATACGGTCTCTCCGCCGTAGGACGGACATTCTTGTCCGTCGTGCTCGGACAGGCCGGGGCATTGGGTCCGCACAGCGGACCCTACAATACCGTAGGACGGACAGGCCGGGGCATTGGGTCCGCACAGCGGACCCTACAATCACTATAGGGCGGACATTCTTGTCCGTCGTGGTCGGACAGGAATGTCCGACCTACTGCACTGTCC
>JBMFUH010000556.1:0-5100 GCA_049966735.1 Isosphaeraceae bacterium | reverse complement strand
CCCCCTGGCGCAAGGCCCTGCTCTTTCCCGGGGCCGAGCAGATGAGGCATCTCCGTACGCTCATCGAATCGCGGCCGATGCTGGCCCGGATCCCCGACCAGAGCCTGATCGTCGGCGACGCCGGAAAGGGAACGGAACGCATCGAAGCCGCGCGGGCGAAGGATGGCTCATGCGCCATGGTTTATTCCTCGTCGGGTCGTCCCTTCCGCGTCGACCTGGGCAAGCTCGCGGGGAGCAAGGTCCAGGCATGGTGGTTCGATCCCCGGACCGGGACAGCCCGCAAGGCCGACGTCTTTCCCCGGCAGGGCGCCCGGGAGTTCCATCCGCCGGCGCGGGGCAAGGCACAGGACTGGGTGCTCGTGCTCGACGATGCGTCCCGGTCTGCTCCGCCGCCGGGCATGGTAAAGCCCTGATGAGCGCAGGGGCATCTGCCTGTCTCAAGCCGGCGTACTGGGGGCTGCCCAGGGGAATGTCTCACATCAACGTATCGACTGTCACCGGTACGCCCCATCCATCACAACCCAAGCTGCATCCTCGCAAACGCACGGTCATGATGTGCGAAAAAGACTGTTTTCCGTTCGCGTTCCTGGCTGAAGCAGCCTCAAGTTGCTAAGGTGAACATGTTGCGCCGGGCTGGATTGTGGGGTTCATGGCCAGGGAGTGATGCCATGGTTGTCGCGCGCGGAACCTCCGACGGGTGTGCTCTGGCGATCCCTGGATACGAGATCCAGAGGCTCCTGGGCGCGGGCGGCATGGGAAAGGTCTACCTGGCGCGGCAGGAGGCCTTGAAGCGGCCTGTCTGCGTGAAGGTGCTGGCCGTACCCGACGGTGAAGATCCCGTCCTCTGCCATGCTCGCTTCCATCGTGAGGCTGAGTTGCTGGCGAATCTGTCTCACCCGCACATCGTGTCGCTTTTCGATTTCGGCACGACGGCGGACGAGGGATTGCCCTTTCTGGTGACCGAGTACATCGAGGGGGGAGACCTGCGCGCGTGGATGACCGCCGGCAAGCCCCTGAGTTTAAGGAAGGCCCAGGAGATCGTCTCCCAGGTGGGCGAGGCGCTCTTGTATCTGCACGGCAAGGGGATCATCCATCGCGACCTCAAGCCGGAAAACATTCTCTTGGCCACGGAATCGCTCTACAAGGTGTGCGACTTCGGCCTGGCGGTGCCGCGTGAAAAATCGGGTTCGCTCACCCGATCGGGGCATGGTCTGGGCACGCTGGGCTATGTCTCGCCCGAGCAGCAGTATGGGCTCAAGGTGGATGACCGCACGGATCAGTATTCGCTGGCCGCGATCGCTTACGAGCTGCTCACCGGACGGCGTCTGCTCGGCAGATTCTCTCCGCCCTCGAAATGGAATCCCCAGATTTCCACCGAGGTCGACCAGACGATCATGAAAGGACTGGCCGAGCAGCCGGGCGAACGCTACCCGATCGTCAGCGACTTCGTCACCGCGCTTCTGCCGCGGATTGCTTCTCCTCCGCGTAGCGATCGCACCCTGAAAAAGTCATTGTTCGTGCCGCTCTTCTCCCTGGCCCTGGGCCTCTTCGTGCTGTCGGCGGCCCTTATCGCGACGAGAAGCAGAAAGAGCGAGGTTCCCGGCAAGCCTCCTCTCGCCGCTGCGCCGCCCAAGTTGCTTCCGCAAACGGAGAAACGGGCGGAACGATCGAAGGACGAAGTTCCCGCCCAAAATACAGGGCGATCCACCGAATTCACGCGAATGACCCGGCTGCGTGCTTACCGGCTCTGGGTTGAACAAGGAAGTCCGATGGGAGAAGCTGGCGAGGCGGTCAAGGACAAGAACTGGGCCGAAGCCGAGAGGCAGATCGAGCGCGAGGTCAAGGAGCGCGCGTACTCTCTCTGGGAGCGGGAGGGACGGCCCACAGGCGCGGAGGGGGAGGCTGTCCGCGAGAAGAACTACCGGACGGCGGAAGTTCAAATGCTCCAGGAAATGGAAGAGGCGATGCGGCGCGATCCCGTTCGCTCGCTTGTTCAAGAGCGGTGACGCCGCATTCGTTGTCAACCGCTGGGTTTCTCTGAGATGAAACATCCTCGCGCAGAGGCCGTGAAGGCTCATGAACGCTGAAGAACGAGAATTGGAAATCGCCCGCAGCCTGTTTCGAGAGGCGAACGACGCATTCTTCCTCTTTGATCCGGAGAGCCAGCGGGTTGTCGATCTGAACCCCGCCGCGCAGCGGTTGACCGGGCTGGAGAAGCACGCGGCGTGCACGATGAGTTTGACCGATCTGTTCGCGAGTGCCAGCGCCGATGGTCTCGACCGGCTGGTCGAGGCTCTCGACGAGACGGGCTTTTCCCATTCCCGAGAAGGATATTACCTGCGCCGGATCGCTGGTTCGCCACTCCCCGTCAACATCAGCACAAGCCGGATTCATACCGAGCCCCGGCCGATCGGCCTGGTCGTGGCCCGCGACATCAGCGATCGGCAGGGGGTCAAGGAAGAACTGCGGCAAGCCGAGGAGGCCAATCGCGCCAAGAGCGAGTTTCTCTCCAATGTCAGTCACGAGATTCGCACTCCCTTGAGCGTCCTGCTTGGCTTCGCCGAACTGCTCGGCGAGCATCCGTCGGTGCAAGCCTGCCCGAGCGAGGTTCTCGAATACATCGGCGCCATCCAGGAACATGGCAAGGTCCTCCTGGCGCTGGTCAACGACCTGCTCGACCTCGCGCGGATTGAAGCTGGAAAGCTGCGGATGGTGCGCGAGCCCTGCTCGGTTTCCCAGATCGTTAACGATCTGGTCGCCTCGTTCCGGGCCAGGGCGGCAGCCAGGCGCCTGACTCTCGAAACCCTGATCCAGGGGGAAATCCCCCGGACGATCGCCACCGACCGGCTGCGGATTCATCAGGTGCTCATGAACTTGCTCGACAACGCGATCAAGTTCACCCCCCAGGGAGTGATCCGGATCTCCGCGGAAGTGAAGTACCCTGCTGGTTCCGATCCACTCCTTCAGCTCAAGGTCAGCGACACCGGGATCGGCATGACCAGCGCGGAGACGGCAGGGCTGTTTCAGCCGTTCTATCAGGTGAGACCAACGCCGCGAGAAAGCCCTCACGGCACGGGATTGGGCCTGGCGATCTGCCAGCGCCTGGCCCACCAGCTTGGCGGCGACCTGACCGTCCGGAGTGTCCCGGGCGCCGGCTCGACCTTCACCCTCACCGTGCCGGTCAGCGTGCCGGTCGAGCAGGCGGTCGCGGCAGACCCAGCGATCCCGCCCCCAAACCGGTCCGATCGGGAACGAGCCCCGACGCGGCTCAAGGCCCGCGTCCTTCTGGCGGAAGACCACGACGCGAACCGGCAAATTATGAATCTTCGCCTCAGCCGAGCAGGAGCCGAGGTCGTTCCGGCGCGCAATGGCGCCGAGGCTCTGGCGCGGGTTCGCGAGGCGGCCCAGCAAGGCCGGCCGATCGAGGCCGTGATCATGGACATGGAGATGCCGGTACTGGACGGCTATGAGGCCGTCCGCCAGCTCCGCGCCCTTGGCTTCACGGCCCCGATCATCGCGGTGACCGCCTATGCGATGAGCAAGGACCGGGAAGAGTGCCTCAGCCTGGGATGCAATGAGCATATCAGTAAGCCAATCGACTGGGACCTTTTTCTGGGCAAGCTGGCCGGCCTCCTGGCGGCGCGGCCGGACAGGCCGCGGGGATGATTCAGCGCGGGACGCTCTGGCCCAGCGCGACGCGCTCGAAGAAATCCCGCAGCGGTGGGATGCAGCGGTCGATGCTGTAGCGTTCCTCGATCGTCCGCCGCGCCGCCGCGGCAATGTCGGCGCGGCGAGCGGGATCGTCCAGCACGCGGAGGGCCGTCTCGGTCAGGCGATCCACGTCAAAGAGCGGCTCGACGAGTCCGTTGGCGCCTGGTTCGATGACCTCGCGCACCGGCGGGATGTCGGCGGCCAGCACGGGGATGCCGGTGGCCAGCGCACTCAAGAGCGACCACGAGACCACGAATGGTGCCGATAGATAAATATGCAGATTACTCAGGCGCAGCACGTCGGCCAGACGCTCGGGGAGGATCCGGCCCAGAAACAGGAACCGCGCAAGATCGTACTGTCCGCGGCTCAAGACCCATTCCTTGAAGCTGGGCGAGCCGGTGTGCAGCTTGTCCCAGCCGTAATGAATCTCCTCGCCGCCAACCACGACGAAAAGCACGTCTCCGCGCGCGCGGGCGATGCGATCGGCCACGGTCATGAAGATGTCGAAGCCGCGGATCGACTCCAGCCCGCGGGACACGAATGTCACCACCTTCAACCTCTCGGGAATGCTCCTCTCGCCGATCTTCCGGAGCGCGGGCCCGGGACGATAAAGCTCGGTGTCGATGCCGTCGAAATGGACCTCGATCTTCCCACGGAACCGTCCGGGAAACGACTCTCGTTGCCAGCGAGTGGCCGAGTAGCCGGCGTCGCAATCGACCAGACTGACCAGCGTCGGGGCGTTGATGCAGCGAGGAAAGAACGGCGCGGGCTCGGCCGGAGGCAGGTCGATCCGGTAGGAGATGTCGCGGTGGCTCGTGGCAAAGTAATATTCGCAATAGTTGATGATCGGGCAGTCCAAGAGGTCGCGCAGGAAAAGGGTCGGCGCGCCCCGGCCGCCGTGCGCGACCACCAGATCGGGGCGCAGCTCGGGGCGGGCTCGCAGCGCCTCGAACACCGACTGACACTGCTCCAGGTACATTCCGTAGATCCGCGGCCAGGGAATACCGTCCTGGGAGCGGTGCTCGGCGGCCAGGGGAAGCTGGTGCAACTCCAGCTCCTGGAGCATCTCGGGCGACGGCGTGGGACAGCTTGAAAGGCTTTGCACCAGGAAGCTGCACCGCCAGCCGTAACGCCGTTTCAGCTCGAGGCCCAGCCGGCCAAACTGGGCGGGAAAGGCGTCGTGGATGAAGAGGACGTGCATATCATCATCCCTTCCGCCGCGTCGCCGCCAGCATCGAGAACCGCTCGGCAAGCCGCGGCAGGCAGACGTCGCGCGTGTAATGCGCCCGGACCAGCTCGGCGGCGGCAGCGCCCAGAGGCTGATGCTGCGCGGGATCGTCGAGGACGGCGAGCGCCTGGCCGATCAGATCATCAAGATTGGCCGGGTCG
>JBMFUH010000555.1:0-5116 GCA_049966735.1 Isosphaeraceae bacterium | reverse complement strand
GGGGCTGGTTTACAGCATCGGCGGCGGCATCACCGACACGGCCGACCTCTTGCCGGGGCTCTTCCGGGTCTACGCCGGGACGATGCCCGACGAGGTGAAACGAGTGGTCGCCGCGATCACCGACCAGGTCCGCGCCATGCACGACGGGGCCTTTAGCGACGACGAGGTGGACCGCGCCCGGCGTTACCTGGCCAGCGCCTTCGTCTTCGATTTCCAGACCATCGAGCAGCGGGCCGATCGGCTGCTCGAGCTGGAAAGGCTGGGCCTCTGCCTCGACGAGCCCAGACGCTGGCCCGAGCGCATTGCCCGGATCAAGGCCGACGAGGTCCGCCAGGCCGCGCGGGCCCATCTTCGCCCCAACGCCCTCTTCCGGGTGGAATACGGACCGATTGGAACGCGAAAATCGAGGTCGAGGCGGAGACACGTTTGACGCCCGCACTCCTGGTGGCTACCGGCGCCTGGACGCGGTCATTTGAGATAGAATGATCCGAATGCCGAAACGGGACAACGATCTGGAAAGCAGGCCCATCATGCAGAGCCCATTTCCGGGGATTGACCCCTATCTGGAGAGCCAGGGATACTGGCCGGATTTTCATCAGAGTTTCATGACGTACTGCCGTGATGCCCTGAACCATGTTCTGCCCGGGTCCTACGATGCCCGGCTGGGCGAGCAACTCCGCCTGGTGGAACTCGGCGACCCGCACGCCAAGACAGCCCTTCCCGATGTCGCGGTTCTCCAAAAGGGCCCCGTTCGAAGTGGTACGGCCGAGGCTTCAGGGGGCGTGCTCACCATGGAGCCGCTCGTGATCAACTTGCCCACGGAAGAGATGGAAGAGGTACGGGACGTCTGGATCGAGATTCGCCGTCGCCCCGACCGCAAGCTCGTCACGGCGATCGAGATCCTGTCACCGACCAACAAGGTCGGGGAAGGATTCTGGGAATACCGGGCGAAGCGGCGGAAGTTGATCCACCAGAAAGTTCACCTCGTGGAGCTCGATTTGCTGTTGGGAGGACGCCGGCTGGAGATGGAGCAGGAGTTGCCGCCAGCCGATTTCTACGCTTTCATTTCCCGCGCCGAACGCAGGCCCCAGTCCGATGTTTACGCCTGGTCCGTTCGCCAGCCGCTGCCCAAGATTCCCATCCCGCTGCTTGCGCCCGATCCTGACATCATGCTTGACCTGTCCTCCCTCTTTGCTCTGGGCTATGAACGCGGCCGGTACGACCGCGCGCTCGACTATTCCGCGCCTCTGGATTTGCCCCTGGCCCCGGCCGACCGCGCCTGGGCCGAGGAACTGGCCAGAAAGGCGAAGAGCTGAGCCGCGCCGGGTGCTGGATTCGCGGCTCGGGATCGGTTCCAATTGAGCCTTGTCGGAACGCGATCGTGAGAGCGATCTGCTCGATGTCCTGCGCGCTGAGGACGCCCCCCAGAAGACCTCCCCTTGGAGCCATTCGAATGAGCCTGCCACAAACTCTCGATCGTGGTCTGCGAACACTCGTTGCGTTGGCCGTGGCGATCCTGGCCTGGTCCGGAACGATACCAGCCGCCGAGCCGGCCTCGGGCTCCGCTTCCATCGTCGTTCATGCCGATCGCGAGGGTCCGAAGGTCAGCCCGACGCTCTGGGGCATCTTCTTCGAGGACATCAACTGCTCGGCCGACGGTGGTATCTATGCCGAGCTGGTCCGCAACCGCTCGTTCGAGGATTCCGACAAGGCGGATCACTGGTCGGTGAAGGGCATCGGGGAAGGGAAGGTCGAGGCCACCATCGACACATCGAAACCGATCAGCCCGAAGAACCGGAAGTCGCTCAAGGTGACCGCGGATGATCCCGCCGGAGCCGTGGGCATCGTGAACGAGGGCTACTGGGGCATCCCGGTGCGGAAAGGCGAACAATACCGCCTGTCGCTCTGGGCACGCGGCGACGGCGTGCTCGGCAGTTCGCTCATCACCGCTCTGGCGAATCGGGAGGTGAGACGCCTCAGCAATCCCGAGAGCTTCCACCTGACGTCCGACTGGAAAATGTATGAATGTACGTTCACAGCGAACTATACTGATCCCCAGGCCCATCTCGAGATCGCCGCGGCCGGCAAGGGCACGCTCTGGCTCGACGTGGTCTCGCTTTTCCCCGCGAAGACGTGGAAGGACCGCAAGAACGGCCTGCGGCCCGACCTCGCCGAGATGCTCGCCGGCCTCAGGCCCTCATTCGTGCGCTTCCCCGGCGGCTGCTGGGTCGAGGGAGACACCATGAAGTTCGCCTATCGCTGGAAAGAGACGATCGGCGAACTGTCCAACCGGCGCACCCAGTACAACATCTGGAACTACCACGTCACGCACGGCCTGGGCTTTCATGAATATCTCCAGATGTGCGAAGACCTGGGTGCCGAGCCGCTCTTCGTGATCAACTGCGGCATGTCGCACCGCGAGACCGTGCCGATGGAGAAGATGCAGGAGTTCGTCCAGGACGCGCTCGACGCCATCGAGTACTGCAACGGCCCGGCCGACAAAGGCTGGGGCAAGGCGCGAGCGAAAAGCGGCCACCCCGCGCCCTTTCATCTCAAGTACATGGAAATCGGCAACGAGAACGGCGGACCTCGTTATCAAGAGCGATACGCGCTTTTCTATGATGCAATCAAGAAGCGCTATCCCACGATGACGCTCATCGCCAACCAGCCCACCGAGCAGCGGCCGGCCGACGTGATCGACGAGCACTACTATTCCACGCCCGAGTTCTTCATCCAGCAGGCCGGGCGGTACGATACGTACGACCGCAAGGGGCCGAAGATCTGCGTGGGCGAGTACGCCGTGACGCAAGGCTGCGGCAAGGGCAACCTTCGAGCCGCGGTGGGCGAGGCGGCGTTCATGGTCGGCATGGAGCGCAACGCCGACGTCGTGGCGATGGCCTCGTACGCCCCGCTGTTCGTGAATGTGAATCATCGGGGCTGGAGTCCCGACCTGATCAATTTCGACGGCACCCGGGTCTACGGCATCCCGTCCTACTACGTCCAAAAACTGTTCAGCACGCATCGCGGCGACGTGATCGTGCCGACGGACGTCGAGTCGCCCGGGCTCGAAGCCGGGCCCAAAGGAGGCGCGGTGGGTGTGGGCACCTGGGCCACCCAGGCCGAGTTCAAGGACATGAAGGTCACCCGCGGCGATCAGACGCTCTGGACCGCCAACCTGGCGAACGGCACGCGAGGCTGGAAGCTCTCAGGCGGCGACTGGAAGGTAGAGCAGGGTGCACTCCGACAGTCCGGGCGAGGCGTGAACATCCGCGCCGTGGTTGGCGACAAGGGCTGGACCGACTACACCTTCAGCCTCAAGGCGCGCAAGCTCGGCGGCGCGGAGGGTTTCCTGATCCTCTTCCGCGTGGGGGATGAGCACCGGAAGTCGTGGTGGAACATCGGCGGCTGGGGCGATACGCGGCACGTCGTCGAGATTGGCGGCGTCGAGATTGGCGGCGAGGTCGGCCGGAGCGTCCCCGGCCACATCGAGACCGGCCGGTGGTACGACATCCGACTCGAGCTGAAGGGCCCGAGCATCAAGTGCTACCTGGACGGCAAGCTGGTGCACGAGTTGAAGACCTCCACCATGCGGTCGCTCCACGCCTCGGCCACCCGTGCCCGCTCGACCGGCGAGCTGATCATCAAGGTTGTGAACACATCAGAGCGCGCGCTGGCGACGGCCATCGCCGTGCAAGGCGTCAGCAAGCTGACCGGCCCCGCCCAGGCCATCGTGCTAGCCTCGAGCAAGCCCACGGACGAGAACTCGCTGGACCAGCCCACCCACGTGGCGCCCGTCTCGTGCACCCTGGACGTCTCCGGCTCGACGGTCCACCACACCTTCCCGGGCAACTCGGTGACGGTGCTGCGAATCAAGGGAGAGTAAACTGCAAATCGGTCTGGCCCCGCCGAGGTCTGACCCCGCCGAGGCCTGAACATTGTAGCCCAGGGAATGACGCGGTAAAATGTAATCGCATCGTTGATTACGCACCCTGGGGCCTGGCTTGCAAGCCGTCCGGAGGGCGTCGAATTCTTGTTAGAGCCCAACATGAGCGCCATCAAGAAAACAGCCCGCGACATCAAGAAGCTGAATGAGCGCGTTTATGTTCCACGGCACGAGTATCGGCAGGCGGACCCCCGCTCATTTCGTCACCTTGACCTGAGTTTCTATGATCGGACACGAGATGCCTTAGTCGGCGAAGGCTGCACTTGGCTCGGAGACGTCGAGGATGTGACACTCAAAGGCACAGCGTTCGACTTTCGGACGTTTATTCGATTCCTGGTGTCGAAGGATCGCACTACGTGCATTGGACTTTATCATCCCAAGCCCAGAATCTGGGTCAGGTTACTCCTGTGGATTCTCCGCCTTAAGGTCGGGAGGACGATTGATTGCGAGAGTGAGTTGTCGACTGGGGGATATATTGTGACCAGCAGCGCGGCAGAAGCCAGCAAGTTGAATCCACCTCCCGGCTTCGACGTCAGATACTTTCCAGTCGAAACCGATCCCGGCACGGTCTTGCGAGCACATTGTCAGCGGCTGAAGGACACTTTGGCCGCGAATCCAGACATCCGTGCCACTGCAATGCGTACGTCGGAAGAAGCGATTGAGATGCAGCAACGGATGCAGACGGCCAAAGCCGCGTTCAGGAAGGGCATCGGTTACGTCACGGAAGATGAATTGGAACGACTTGGTGCGAATTCGCACACTGCGGTTGAAATCAAACAGGCAATGAACCGTTCAGAAAATGGTGCCTAACAAAACCACTGGACTGGGGGGTTGGTGAAACGGGCACCCACTTTGTCTCCGCCCGCGCCACCGTGAACAAAATGGCCGGCCATCTCACTACCGGCACCGGATTAAGCCGCTGCCCCCAGCCCGAGATTGACGGTCGTCGAAGTCGAGGCGATTGGTCAGCCCCGCGGGCGCTCTTCAGGATCGGAAGCAGAATAAGGCGTCAGAAACCGATTGTAGCTCAATTGAGTGAAAACTTCCATTTCCGATTCACCGCACCTTATCTCCCGCTCATCGGCGCGAAGAGAGAAACAGTCGCCTGGAGGCGATGAAGATAGACTTCCATGTCGAAAGGCTGAACTACACCTCCTGCAATTCTCTGGGTCT
>JBMFUH010000554.1:0-5127 GCA_049966735.1 Isosphaeraceae bacterium | reverse complement strand
ACAGCGGACCCTACAATACTTGATCCGTGTGCAAGCCGACTGTAAACCGCTCTAGGAACAAGAGACGGTGCCCAAACAGTTGCCCGCCTGCCCATTTGGCGTCCGAGAATAGCAGTGTCCTTTCGGCGATCCGACAATAGCGATGTCCTCTCGGCGCTCCCATCGAGGATCGGCGTCCGCGGCTGCCCCGGATGACGACGCGGTGGTGGATGCTCGTGGTGGCGATCGT
This sequence comes from Isosphaeraceae bacterium, assembly GCA_049966735.1. Taxonomy (GTDB): domain Bacteria; phylum Planctomycetota; class Planctomycetia; order Isosphaerales; family Isosphaeraceae; genus Aquisphaera. The sequence goes on along the minus strand of JBMFUH010000554.1, from coordinate 4,898 downwards.
CGCTGTTCTCCTGGGGTTACCATCCCTGGTATCCTTGCCTTGGGCGACGGTCGCCGCTCTGATTCTCCTCCCCGCGGCACTGGCCCCGCGCCGGTGGTACGCCCCCGGGTGCCTGCCACCTTGGCCTGAACCGCAATCGGCATCCTGGCACGCCGCCGCGACGTTGCCAGCCAGGGTCTAGCCATCCCATCCGTGTCCATCCCTGTTCATCCGGAGACTTCTCGCCCATCGACACTGCGGTGTTAGTCGTTCTGGGTGGCATGCTCACGCGCGGAGTGAGCATGGAGTGCCTCCGCCCTCCCGCCATCCTGGGACATGCTCACTCTACGCGTGAGCATGCCACCCAAGATCATGGGTCGTCAGCACTCGCGATGATAATTCCGGGCTGCTGGTGGCGTTGGGCGAGAAGTGTCTTCATCCGTGGCCGATTCTCCCCTGCCCCATCCGAGGCTTCTTGCTTCCACTCCCATTCGTGAGATTCGTCTGATTCGTGGTTCCATCCGTCTTCACACATCCGTGGTTCCCTCCGTCTCCACACATTCGTAGTTCCCTCCGTCTTCACACATCCGTGGTTCCCTCCATTCCCTACATTCAGCCCTGATCGGAATGGAGTTTTCGGCAAATTTCACGGAATTCGCTTTTTTGAGCGCAAACTCTCATTGACGGCTTGACTGCGCATTCCGCCAGCGAACCACGGTGGAGCGGACGGTCGCTCCCCGCGCCAGCCCAGCGGCTTCACGCTTGTTTTAGCGTATCCCAGCTTCATCAGGACATGCACCCATGGCCAGCGCCGCACAGATTGAAGCCAATCGCAGAAACGCTCGGAAGAGCACCGGCCCGAAAACCCAGCGGGGCAAGGACAAGGCCCGGCTCAATGCATTCAAGCATGGAATGGCGGCCCGGACGATCATCCCCGTGTTGCCCCAGGAAGATCCCCGGGAGCTCGACGCCAAGATCCAAAGCTGGGTCGACGACTGGCAGCCGCAAAGTGCGCAGGAGGCCGAGCTGGTTGGTCTGGGGGCGCGGCTGGCCTGGCAGATCGACCGGGTCGAGCGGTTCGAGACGGCCTACCTGTCGCGACGGGTGCGCAAGGCCCAGCGGCGGGTGGCCGGAGCGCCCGATCTCAATCTGCTGGAAGAGGTTACGGACCTGGGCCGCAAGCTCCTCGGCCCGCGTTGGGACGGTGCTCGAGCGGTCCTCGTCGCCCGGCTCGAGGCCACTCCGGAAGGCTGCCGCTGGCTGCTGGACCGCTGGACGGAAATCGCGGCCGTGAACGCCAGCGGTGCCCAGCCCAAGCTGGCGGACATGGCTCGATTCATCCACCTACTGGGCAAGGACGATATCGAGGCGCTCAACGACCCGGCGCTCAATGCCTTGCTGGTGGCCTGGGACGTGCAGAGGCCGGGACTCGCCCAGAAGTTCTGGCAGGAGACCTGCGACATCCTCAAGACGCCCGAGGCTCCCAGCCATTCGCTGGGGGCACGCTGGCGCGAGCTGGCCCCCCGGCCCGCAAGCAAGGAAGACGCGGCGGCCGTCGCCGCCAAGGCGCGCGACCAGCAGATCGACCGGCTAAAGAGATTGCTGGCCGAACACGAGCAGATCGCCGCGGAAGAGGCGGACGACCTGGTCGACGGGGCATCCTTCGACCCCGGCCGCGCCTTCGAGCGACACCTCCGCCACCGCGCCTCGCTGGGCCGGGAACTGTTCCGCACAATGGACACTCTGCGCAAGCTGCGCAAAGACGCGCCGCAAGGACACGATGCAAGCGACGATGCCGATCGCGGCGTGGAACAACCGGAAACCGCCGCGCTCGGAATTCTGGTCCAGGAGGAGGAGACCAGTAGCGCTGGAGACCTGGCTGACGAGGGAAACGGCCTCGAAAACAGCCAGAACGAAGCCAAGGGCCAATCGGCTGAAGTTGAATCTTTGCCAGAGTTTACGCACGCCGATGGCTCATTTTCCGGCGTGGAACGAACCCAATTTCCCCCGGATGAGATCGTCGCGGCCGACGAAGTCGCGGTCGGCGAAGTGGGGGCCCCGGCCCACGAGGCTGGCGAGATCGAGACCGTGACCGCCGCAAGCTTGCCCGACGGCGAGAGTAGCCCCGCGAAAGCGCGGAACGAAGCGGCATCGTCCCAGATTCCTTACATCGGATCGGCAAGTCGATTGGGGGACGATGCCGACGAAACCAGGTTGCTATCTCCGGAAGATGACGCTGCAAAAAGGCTTGCGTCAATCATCCGCTGCTTGGACAGTGCGGAACGAGCCCAACTTCTCGAGGCTTCCGGCCCGTTGCCAGCGGACCCGGGCAGCCCGAACCGTGGGGGCGAAGGCAGCACCGAGGGGCTCGCGCCGGATCTGAGGGGCCTGACTCCGGGGCTTCCCCGCCGTCAACCTGGGCCATCCTGAAGCTGGCGATGATCGGGATGGTTTCAATACGCGCAATCTCTTTCCGGACTGTGGTTTGGAGCCACAAAGCGGGAACGGCCTCGGCTGCTGGTTCCGTCCCAGCGCGGTCGACCGACAGCTTGACATTCGGAGCGGTTAAGGTAGACTCATAGCTTCGGCTCTGGAAGACCGCGTGTCGAATCAGCCGGGCTGCGCCGGCGAGAATTGATCGTCCAGCCCCGGCAACCGGGGGGACGCCCGCGAGATTGGCAGTGCCGCATCGAGCCCACGGTCTTGCCGTGCGGCCCGGTTTCCGGATCATTCGAAACGTCAAGACAAGCCCAGACGACCGCCCCGGCCCGGCCGGAAGAGGGACAGGAGCCAATGACCTGCCGGTTCCGGGGTGAGGGAAACGACTGACTCATGCCCACGATCAACCAGCTCGTTCGCAAGCCGCGCCGACCGGTGCAGTACAAGACCAAGTCGCCGGTGCTCGAGGCTTGCCCGTTCAAGCGAGGCGTTTGCCTCCAAGTCAAGACGATGACCCCGAAGAAGCCGAACTCCGCGCTCCGCAAGGTGGCCAGGGTGCGGCTGTCCAACGGCAAGGAAATCACCGCGTACATCGGCGGCGAGGGTCACAACCTTCAGGAACACTCCATCGTCCTGATCCGCGGCGGCCGGGTTCGTGATTTGCCCGGCGTGCGCTACCACATCGTCCGGGGCGTGCTCGACTGCCAGGGCGTGGCCGAGCGCAAGCAGGCCCGCTCGAAGTACGGCGCTCAACGCAAGAAGGCCGCGGCCCCCGGGGCAGGCAAGAAGAAGTAAGCACGATCGCTCCCAAGACAACGTTGCCCGGTGGGCGCTGCCACCAGTTGTCCGGTGGGCGCTGTCCACCCTACCAGGAACCTCCCAGGACTGATTTTCATGGCCCGTAAGTTCACCGCCAGCAAGATTCATCTCCGTCCAGACCCCCGGTACGGCTCGAAGCTGGCCGGCAAGTTCATCAACTGCGTCATGCACAACGGCAAGAAGAGTGTGGCTCAGCGCCTCTTTTATGATGCCATGGAGCTGATCCAGAAGCGGCTGCCCAACGAGGAACCGCTCGAGGTCTTCACCCGGGCCGTCGAGAACGTCAAGCCGATGATCGAGGTCCGTTCCAAACGCGTCGGCGGTGCCACGTACCAGGTGCCCATGCAGGTGAACAAGACCCGGCAGCAGACCCTGTCCATCCGCTGGATCTTGATGGCGGCCCGCGAGAAGAAGGGGCGGCCCATGGCCGTCAAGCTGGCCGACGAGCTGATCGCCGCTTTCAACCGCGAAGGCGCCGCGATCACCCGCCGCGAGAACGTGCACCGCATGGCCGACGCCAACAAGGCGTTCGCGCATTTCGCCTGGTAGTCGCTCGTCAACGGGCCGGACCACGCCGCTTCGCCGTCGAGGCACGATCCGCTTCCAATGGCCCAAGAACCGCTCCACGTCCTCTGGGTTGAGCCTCACTTCCCCGGCAGACTGGGGGCGGTCGCGGACTGGCTGGTCCGGCGCAGGGGTTACCGCTCTTGGTTTTACTGCCACACCGCTCTTCCCCGCGAGCACTGGCCGGCGGCGGTGGGGCGGGGGCTCGAGCTACAGGTCTTCGGCGTGGGCGGCGTGGCGCGCGACAAGGCCGTGGCCTGGTCGCGGACGCTCGAGCGCAGCCTCTGCTACGCCTACGGCTGCTGGGAGGTGCTCGAAGCCCGCAAGCCCCGGCCCATCGACCTGATCGTCGGCCGATCGGCCGGGCTCGGTTCCACCCTCTTCGCGCCGGTGTACGCGCCGGCCCCGCCGCGGGTCAACCTGTTCGACTACTACTTCCATCCTCGCCAGCACGACCTGGCCGAGGAGGCAGGCAGCGACGTCCCTCCCGCCTACATTCACTGGCGACGCTCAGCCAACGCCATCGAATTGCTCGATCTCGAGCAGTCTGACCTGGCCTGGACGCCCACGCACTGGCAGCGCCATCTGTACCCTGCCGAGTATCGCGACGGCATCTGGGTCCAGCACGATGGCGTTGATGTCGCCCCGGCGGGCCAGGCCCCGCGCTCCCGGGGTCCTTCAGGACACCGGTCGATCGCGGGCAGGACCATCCCCGATGGCGCCCGAGTCGTCAGCTTCGTGGCCCGTTCGCTCGACCGTTTGCGCGGCTTCGACCGGTTCTGGCAGGCCGCGGGCGCCTTGCTCCGCGCCCGGTCAGACCTGATCTGCGTGGTCGTCGGCGACCCGGTCGTAGAGCGTGGACTGGATATCACCTTTCACAACACCGATTACGCCGCCCATCTGCAAAGGTCCGATCCGCCGGTCGATCCCGATCGGGCCTGGTTCCTGGGTCGCGTGACCCGGAACGTGGTGGCCGAAGTCCTGGCCGCGGCGGACCTGCATCTGGCGCCCGGTCGCCCTTACCCCGTGGCGCGATCGCTGCTGGAAGCGATGGGCGCGGGCCGCGTCGTGCTGGCCAGCGACACCGCGCCGCACCG
>JBMFUH010000553.1:0-5131 GCA_049966735.1 Isosphaeraceae bacterium | reverse complement strand
GTGGTATCGATCGACGGGGTGGTCGACGCCCGGATCATCCAGCGGCTGGACTATCCCGAGTACATCATCGAGGTGGATCGGGCCAAGGTTGCCGACCTCAAACTCAACCAGGCCGAGGTGATGAAGAACGTCGTCGCCGCGCTCAACTCGAGCATCCAGTTCTACAAGAAGAATTTCTGGATCGACCCGATCAGCAAGAACCAGTATTTCGTCGGCGTCCAGTATTTCGAGGAGGACATCGACTCGGTCGACACGCTCCTTGATGTGCCGGTCACCGGGCTGGGACAAGACAAACCGATTCCGCTGCGGAACCTCGCCACGCTCCGCCGGTCATCGGTCCCAACGGAGATTACCCACAACAACCTCCAGTCGACGATCGACTTGACGATGGGGGTGTCCGGCCGGGACCTCGGCCACGTGGCCGATGACGTGGCTCGCGTCCTCGACGGCTTTGGCTCTCTCCAGCCCAATGGGACGTGGGTTCCCTATGATCCCGGGGACCACTCCGCCGAGCGGAGGCTCATCAAAGGCGCGATGATCGAGCTCAGCGGCGAATACTCGCGGATGCAAGAGACCTTTCACAGTCTGGGTTTCGGGTTGATCCTGGCAACCATGTTGATCTATTTCCTGATGGCCGCCCTGTTCAAGTCGTACGTGACGCCGCTGGTCATTCTCTTCGCGGTGCCCTTAGGGTTGGTCGGCGTGGTGACAATGCTCGATCTGACCGGCACGGCCATCAACGTGCAGTCGCTCCTCGGCATCATCTTCATGGTGGGCATCGTCGTGTCGAACACGGTGCTCCTGGTCGATTTCGCCCAGAATCTGCGCGGGGAAGAGGGGCTGACGCCTGATCAGGCAATCCGCAAGGCCGCGTCGATCCGCGCCCGTCCGGTCCTGATGACCGCCATCGCGGCATTCTTCGCGCTTGTTCCCATGGCGCTGGCATTGGCCCGCAGCAGCGAGGCGAACGCGCCGCTCGGCCGCGCCGTCATTGGCGGCATCCTGGCGGGGCTGGTCACGACGCTCCTCGTGGTCCCGGCCCTCTACTCGCTGGTGGTGCGCGAGACCAAGGCGGTTGAGTGAAGATTTCACTGTCAATGCCGGAACAGGAATTCCTTGGAGTTGACGAGCACCCAGCCCAGGTCTTCGACGGCCGAGCGCAGGTCCTTGGCCGACTTGAGATGGCGGGTGGCCGCGGCCAGCTCGGCGGCGTTGGGCTCGCGAGCAAGGGCGACCGCATAAAGTTCTTTCGTGATCGCCGCGGCAGACTTGCCGCTCCTGGCAAGCTGGGCCATCCGGCCCTGGTCGTCGTGCAACTTGCCGTTGACGGTGGCGCCGCCGATGAGCTGAAGCGCCTGCGACAGGTTCGAATCGCTCTCGCGCTCGCATTCGCAGGCCAGTTCGCGGGCTGGCCGGCCGAACGTCTTGAGGAAGGGATTGTCCAGCTTGCCGTCGGGAATCTGCGTGGCGCGTGCTCCTCTGGGAAGACCGGGGAACCGCGTGGTCGTGCCCGTGACGGTCGAGATGGCATCGAGCAAAACCTCGGCCGGCAAGAGCTTGGTCATCGCGTGCGAGAAGTAAAGGCTGTCGCTGGCGTTGAGCTTGTTCGTGCGGGCCGAGAGCTGGTACGCCCGGCTCGTGAGGACGGTGCGGATCAAGCTCTTCAGGTTGTATCCGCTTTTCACGAAGGAGTCGGTCAGGCCATCCAGAAGCTCGTCGTTGCAGGCGGGATTGGAGTCTCGGAAGTCGTCGACCGGCTCGACGATTCCCCGGCCCATCAGGTGAAACCAGATCCGGTTGACCAGGCTCTTGGCGAAGAAGGGATTCTGAGGACTCGTGAGCCAGGAGGCCAGGCGGACGCGGCGGTCGAGCTTGGGATCTTGCAGCACCGGGCCGCCCAGGGCCTTGGGCTTCATCAACTGGCCGGTGCGGGGCTGGTGAACTTCGCCGGAATGTGTCGCGTACACGACCTCTTCCTCCGGCTGGTTTCCTTTCTTGCGGCCGATCCGCGAGAAGAAGGCGGCAAAGCCGTAGTAGTCGTCCTGCGTCCACCGCTCGAAGGGGTGGTTGTGGCACTTGGCGCACTGGATGCGAACCCCCAGGAAAAGCTGAGCGGTGGTCTCGACCGACGACTCCGGATCGCGGCTGATCCGGTAGTAGTTGGCGGCCGGGTTGGAAAAGGTCGATCCGTCGGCGGTCAGAAGCGTGCGGACGAACTGATCCATCGGCATGCTTCGTTCGAGCGCCGCGCGGATCCAGCGATGGAAGACGTAGGCCCCCTTGGGCTCGATCAGCCGGCCGTTGGAGCGGAGGATGTCGGCGAACTTGAGCGCCCAGAAGTCGTAAAACTCGGCCCCTCCAGCAGCCGGTCGATGAGCTGGTCGCGACGATTGGCCGAGGTCGAGGAGAGGAAGTCCTGGACCTCACGCGGGGTGGGAAGGACGCCGATCGTATCGAGGTAGACGCGGCGGATGAACTCCCGGTCGGTGGCCGGTTCGGAAGGGCTGATCCGCATCAGATTGAGCTTGGAGAAGACCGCGCGGTCCACCAGGTTCTTTTGCGGAACCTCCGCCACCTTGAAGCCGGGAACCTCCACCAGGTGCATCAGCCGGATGGTCGCCACGAGGTTGAGATAGTGGGCGATCACCGCGACCTCGCCGCGGCTCTTGAACCGGACGAACGCCTCGGTGTCGACCTCGGCGATCTCGGGGCTGGACGAATCGTAATAGCAGATGGGGGTCACGTCGCGGACGTCGCCGTCGGCCAGGTGGAGCAACACGACAAGCTGCTGAGACTTCGCCGGAGCGTTCAACACCCGTGATCCGGGAACGATCTCGAGCTTGAGCGGGGCAGAGGCCTGGGGGTCGTCCTTGGCTCCCTCCTTGATCCAGTCGCGGAGGAACTCCAGGCTCTTGGAACCTCGGCGGAGCCGCAACCCGCCCTCATGAGGGACCTGGCCCAGCGGCTTGGCCAAAAGCAGGCTCGACTCCGCGGCCAGCAAGTTGATCCGCCGTCCGCCGATCTCGCGGCTCAAGGTGAGGAAATCCTGATCCGGCAGATAACCCCGCAAGCTGAGTCGAAAGCCCCCCTTGCCCGTGGGCGTGCCGTGACAGGCGCCGGTGTTGCAGCCCGCCTGGCTCAAGGCCGGAATGACGTCGCGTCGAAAGCTGACGGGGGCGGGCTGGTCCATCCGCTCGACCTGAATCGTCGTCCGGACCTCGACCGAGCCCTGGCTGGCCACGATCGTGGCCGTGCCGCCTGCCCGAGGCACCACCTGGCCCTGGGCCGAGACCGTGGCGATCGCCGGATCGAGACTGGTCCAGGTCAGTGCCCGCGTCAAGTCACGCACCGAGCCGTCGGCATACGTGCCCGTGACAATCAGTTGCCGCGTGGCGCGACGACTGCGGAGCGGAGGATTCCCGGGCCCGATCGTCACCTTGGTCGGCGAGCCGATGAGCGCCGCGCGATCCGCATCATTGCCAGCCACGGCTGTCCCACAGGCAAACGGAGCCCACAGCAACAAGGCCGCCGGCAACCATCGAACGCAAGATCCGTGAGTCCTTCGCGGGTGCATGGGGCGCTCCTTTTGTTCTCGGTGCCGAAGCAGCAAGAGGACCCATCAAGGAACCGACGGGACTGTCTGCGCACTCGGGACAGGGCAACGGGTTGATGGGGCGTAATCGACCAATTGTTTGATAATAGAGTAACAATGGCGAGAGCTTGGAGAAAAGTCAAACATTTTTCGGGCGATCGGGGCATGGTTCAAAAGGGGGAGCTGTCGGTCACAGCGCGTGGCTCGAACCTTCGGCCGGCTCGCGAGGTGTTTGGTTTTTGGCATTTCGTGTTTGGTGTCTCGCTGTGAGTGTCTTCACATCTAGCAACTGAATCGCCGTTCGTGATTCTGGGAGAGCGAGGCTCCTGCCGAGCTGCATTCTGGGTTGGCTCGCCAGAAGGCTCGCCCTCCCCGAATCGTGCGAGATGATTTAGCAACTGACAACTGGCAACGAGAAACCCAACAGCGTCTTGGCCGTTCACATCCTGGTCCTTTGTGGCCCGCTCGCGATAGTGTACAATCAGCGATCGTTGATGTGGCACTTTTGGCCAAGTAGTGCCACGCCGGGTTTTCGAGGCCGACGGGGAATGCATGGACACGCTAAGTGATGATTCTGCAACGACTTTCGGCGAATGATCGGCCGGCCGAAGGTTGATTTCTGGGTCCTCGAAAGTGGCACTAAATGGCACTTTTTCGGCAAAATTCCCGCGCTTGTACACTGCTGTACGCCGGGGTCCTTTTGAGCGGCGAGTGGGGAGTGGCAGGCATTCCCGACTCCCGATTCCCACGTGGGCAGCGGAGGGATGTTAAATGCAGTCATGGGTGATTGCCGATCAGGCGCGAGGCGCTCGGTATCTCCTCTTCTCCTACGCTATTTGTAATCTGCGCTCTGTTTTCGGGCCCTGGACGGCATCGTACAAAAGTCATCGCCTGATGTCTCAGTAAACCAATGACTTACGATTTTTGAGAATTTTCAGATTCCGCACACAAGCCTCACCTCTTTCCCGTCAATCCATCCGTCCTGTCGGCGCAACGGCGACCGCCGACCGCCCTTCCGGCCGACCCGGGTCGGTGGCCGGGCGAGTCGGACGGGCTCCGTCCCCACAAATGAGGCTGAGCTCCGCGCGGAACCGGTCGAGCACCGGACCCGATCGCGGATACTTGGTGAGGTCAGTCATTTCGAGTGGGTCGGTCTCGAGGCTGTAGAGTTCCTCGCGACCGTCGTCGCCGCGGATGTAGATCAGGCCCTCCGACACGAGGGATTTCAGCGCGCGAAAGTCAGCCGATAGCTCCCCCGTCTCGAAGAAGATATTGTCCTGGAGCTCGCAGAGCACGGGGGATTTCTCCGAGGGGCGTTCCGTGTCGTCGTCCAGGAACCGGGTGAGGGAACGGCCGGGGAAGGGACTGCGCGTGCCCAGACCGACCCACTCGGCGACCGTCGCGGGGATCTCGCGGACGCTGACCGGCTCGCGGACCAACCTGGGTCGCGCTGATCGGGGGGGCGGGATCACCAGGAGGGGCACATGCACTTCCTGTTTGTAGACGCTCCTGCCATGGGCGACCTGGCCGTGCTCGCCG
>JBMFUH010000552.1:0-5133 GCA_049966735.1 Isosphaeraceae bacterium | reverse complement strand
GCAAGGAAGGGGGCGGGTTGATCTTCATGCCCGGCGAGCTCTACTCGCGGCAGCTCTTCGATTCGGAGGCCGGCAACGCGTCGGCAGCAGGCCGCTGGGTCCGCATCCTGCCGGTTGTCCGCGAGCCCGGGTTGTTTCGCACCGAGGCGGAAGTGCGGCTCGCCACCCAGTCGACCTACGCCCTGGAACTGACGGCCGAGGGACGAGGGGACCCGATTTTCGAGTTCCACCCCGACCCGATCCGCAACCGCGCCATCCTGACGAGCCTGCCCGGCATGTACTGGAGCTTCCCCGTGACCCGCGCCCGACCCGGCGCCACCGTGCTGGCGCGGCACGGCGACCCGCGAATGCAGAACCAGTACGGCCGGCACGTCCTGCTGGCCTCGCAGCTCTACGGCCCCGGGCGAACGGTCTTCATCGGCTTCGATAGCACCTACCGCTGGCGCTACCTGGCCGAAGACTACTTTGACGGATTCTGGGCTCGCCTGATCGATCGGGTGGGGCGGAACAAGGCCCTGGGCGGCCGGTTCCCGTTTCAGGTGAGCCTGGGCAAGAGCGCCTACCGCGTGGGCGATCGGGTCGAGATCGGGGTCCGGTTCACCGAGGCCGCCGCGGTGGCGGAGGGCTCCGGACTGGCCGCCGAGCTGGAGCCCGACGGCCAGCCGCCCGAGCCGCTCGCCTTCGAGCGGGCCCCTGACGATCCGGCCCTGCTCACGGCAACCTTTCCGGCCGAGCGGGCCGGCGGTTACACGCTCCGCATCACGCCGGCGACGGGCGTCGACGCCGGGGCGACGATCCGGGTTTCGACCACCCACTTCCGGATCGAGCCGCCCAGACGCGAACTCGACGAGCCGTCCCTGAATCGCGCCCTGCTCACCGATCTCGCCCGGCTGACCGGCGGCCGTGTCCTGGACGTCGCCGAGGCCGGCAAGCTCGACGAGTCCATCGCGATGCGCGAGGTGACCCGGACCATCGAGCTGCGCGAGGAGCTTTGGGATGCACCGTTGCTTTATGCGATCATCATCCTGGGTCTGACAACCGAGTGGATTTCCCGGAAAATCTTCCGAATGGTCTGAAGTCTGAACGTTCAAACGACCATGCTGCGAGGCCGACCGTGACTACCCAGCCAGCGACCCGCGCCGTCCCACCTGGATCGCTCCAAAAGGAGCAAACACGGCTCCGCGCCTGGCTCGCGCGACAGCGCCGATCTCTCCGGCTGGAGATGGCGCTCGAGTTCCTGCTCGACGCCGTGGCCGGGACGGTCGCCCTGGCGCTCGTGCTCGTCGTGCTCGACGTCGGGCTGCGGCTCGGCCTCTTGCCGCGGCGAATCTTGCTGGGAATCAGCCTGGGCGGGATCATCGTGTTCTGGCTGATCCGGCTGCTCCCGCGATTCCGGGCGGCCATCCTTGACGACCTATCGCTGGCGATGACGCTCGACCGCATCCGCCCGGGGGTGGGCCAGCATGCCGCCGACGTGCTCCAGCTTCCCGGACTCCTGGGCGATTCCCATTCAGGCGAGTCGCCGGCGCTTGTGGGTCTGGCCGTGCGGCACGCCAGCGCGGCCCTGGCCGCCGCCGATCGCGACACGAAATGGAACTGGCGCCGGACGGCGGGGCGGGGACTGATTCTCTCAGGCGCGCTGCTCGTGCCGCTCGCCTGCGCGATGATCGCCCCGAACGCGGCTCGGCTCAGCCTGGCGCGCTGGCTCAAGGGCTCGAACGAGCGCTGGCCTCAGAGTACCTATCTCTCGGTCACCGGCGTGGGCGACGGCAATCAACTCCTGGCCCCGCGCGATGAACCTTTCATGGTGGAGGTGCGGGCCGACCTGCCCGATCTGCGGCCTCGGGGAAGCCGCTGGATCTTGCCGGGGCGAGGCGAGCCGTTTGAGATCCGCCAGCGGCCCGAATCTCCCGTGGTCCCTGCCTCCGTCCGTCTCCGCGAGCGAACCGCCGCGGGGGCCGTTCGCGACATCGTGATGACCGCCGTCGCCGCGGGCGTCTTCCGTTATGAGCTGCCGCCCTCGTCCGGCCCGTCGGATCTGGAACTCGTGGGCGGTGACGACTGGCTCGGGCCGATCCGGGTCGAGCGGGTCGATCGGCCGGCCTTGCAAGCGCTCAAGCTCCGCGTTCGCGAGCCGGGCGCGGCGGAGGGTGGTTTCCGCGCGGTCGAGGACTCCGGCCAGTCGCTCATCTTCCTGCCCGATACCGAGGTCGAGCTGACGCTGGTGGGGTCCGAGCCAATCGCCCGGACTCGCCTGGACGTGCATCCCGGCGCGGCCTCCGCGCTCGACCGCGTCGACCCCCGGACGTTCAAGACCCAGTGGACGCTCCGCGAGGCAACGACTTTGGAGATCCAGCTCACCTCGGACGGGACCGGACTCGACTCCAAGCCGCGCTTCCTCTCGATCGGCCTGCTCAAGGACCGCGAGCCGCGCGTGATGCTCCGCGCTCAGGGAGTCGGCGGCCACGTCACCCCCGTCGCCACGATCCCGCTCACCCTGGCGGCAACAGACGACCTGGGGCTCGCGGCGCTTCGCCTACAGGTCGAGCGGATCAGCCACGCCGAGGGGAAGGCCGAGCCGACGTTGAGCAAGCAGACGGTACCGTTGCCCTTGCCCACAAGCGGCAAGCCCGTGCTCGATCACCAGACGCGGCACGACGTCGATCTCCAGACCTCTCGACCGCCGATCGGCACGATCCTCCGGCTCCAGGCCGAGGCCGAGGATCGCCGCGCCCGGGGAACGCAGGTCGGCAGATCGGGCGTCATCCACCTTCAGGTGGTCTCGGTCGACGAACTCTTCTACGAGATCCTGATCCGCCAGCGGGCCGAGCGGGCCAAGTTCCTCGCGGCCCTCGAAACCGCCGAGAAACAGACGCCGATCCTGGCCAGCACCCCGTCGGCGGAAGACGACGTGGGAGTCCTCCGGGCCTTGCACGCAAACAGCCGTCAACTCGACCAGATCGCCGCTCGGATTGCCGACACGCTCCAGGAAATGAAGCTGAACCAGGTGGGCTCGCCCAAGTCGCACCGCTTGCTCCAGGAGGGAGTGATCGACCCGATCCGAGCGCTCAACTCCGGTCCGGTCGCCGAGCTGCGCGGCGTCTTGCAGGGACTCGGCGGCAGCCGGCGCGGCCAGGCCGAGATGGAGAAGGCGCGTCGCCTGCATGGCGAGGTCGTGGCGAGGATGAAGACCATCCTCGAGCAGATGTCGCAGTGGGAAAGCTTCGTTGATGTCGTCAACCAGGTCGCCGAGGTCATCAAGATCCAGCAGAAGGTGCTCAAGGCCACCGAGAACGCCCGGGAATCGCGTACGAAGGAGGTGTTCGATGAAGGCAAGCCCTAGCTCGCCTGCCCGATCCCGAGCGACCGGTCTCGCCGGGCTGCTCGTCGTGCTGTCTTTCGTTGTTTCCGGGCGTTGGGCGTGGGCCCAGGCGCCGGCGGCGTCGAAATCCGCGAAGGCGGAGGGCCTTTTTGAGGACGACAAGCCCGCCGCCAAGGCCAAGACAACGGCCAAGACCGCCGCGACAGGCGTTTCCGACCGCGACACCATCAGCTTCACCCAGGAAAACGCCGCGGCCCAGATGACCGAGCTGGAAGAGCGCATGTTCCGCCTCTCCGAGGCCCTTCGCGGGCTCGAGCCGGAGAATGCCTCGCGGCTCCGTCTGGCGCTCAAATTCTCCCGCGAGGAACTGATCCTCGAGCAGATGCGCGACACGCACAAGATGCTCAAGCAAGCGCGGCTCGCCAAGGCGGAGACCGAGATCCGCGAACTCCTCGCCAAGCTGGAGCATCTGCGCGACGTTCTGCTCGCCGAGGACCTCGACTTCCAGCTCAAGCTGGCGCGGCTGCGGCAGATGCGCGAGACGTTGAGCCAGCTCGACCGGATCGTCAAGGATCAGCGGCGCGAGCTGGGCTGGTCGCGATTCGCCGTGGAAGCGCGCGACGCCAAGGAGAGGCTGGCCGCTCGCCGTTCCCGCCTCGAGACGCTCGCCCGCGACCAGCGGAAGGTGGTCGACGACACCAGGGGCCTGGCCGCGTGGAAGTCCGAGGACACTGTGAAGGGGAAGGCAGACCTGCGCGATCGCGAGACGGCCATCGGCAAGGCCGCCACGGCACTTGCCGCCGATCCGGTGTTCGCCGACTTTCAGCCGTCGCAACTTCGCAAGGCCGAGGGGTTTCTGGCTGAGGCCACGGAGGAGCTGAGCCAGGGCGGCAAGGACCTGACGGGCGCGCTCGACTCCGAGGAGAAGGCCGAGGCCGTGTTCCGCGAGGAGCTGAAGAGGCTCGACGGCCGCGTCGCCGAGGCGGAGCGCGACCTCGCCAGGGAGGCCTTCGCCAGGCATGAGTCCGGTCAACTCAAGATCCGCCGCGCTGCCGAGTCGCTCGCGGCCGCTTCGGGCCGCCTGGGCGACGCCGGCGTGGCCCTCCAGAAAAGCCTGATCCGGGCCGGGGCCGCCATGCAAGGGGCCGAGAAGAGCCTGGCCCGAACCGCCCCCGCCGCCGCCGCGACCGATCAGTCCGCGGCGCTCGACATCCTCACCAAGTCCGCCGAGGACCTTGCCCAGGCCGCCGAAAAGCTACTTGTCCAGCTCCGGACCGAGCTCCAGACCCGGCTCATCACCGAGCTGACCGAGATGCACGAGGCCCAGGCGTCGATCCGCGAGACGACCGAGGCCCAGGCCAGCCGCCTGGCCCAGAAGTCCCGATCGGCGGCCATCACCATCACCGGACTCTCGCGGCAGGAAGGCGAACTTGCCGGGCGCACCGAGCGGTTGCTGGCCCTGGTCGAGGAGACGGAGTTCGGCATCGCCCTGCCCACGGCGCTGCGCGTCTTCTCCCACGAGATGCGCGACGTCGAGGGCCGGCTCAAAGCGACCGACGCCTCGCCCCGCACCGTCGCGTTGGAGAAGCGGATCGAGGAAGACCTGCTGGGGTTGCTCCAGGCGATCCGCCGGCTCCCGCCGACAACCCCGCCGCGTCCCGGCTCGCCACTCCCGTCGAACCTCCTGGATCGGGAGCGCGAGCTGAACCGGCTGATCGCCGAACTGAAGACGATCCGCCTGCTCCAGTCGCGCCTCAACGACGACACCACCAGTGTCGACAAGTCGCGGCCGGGCCCCACGACGCTCCCGC
>JBMFUH010000551.1:0-5133 GCA_049966735.1 Isosphaeraceae bacterium | reverse complement strand
GAGATGCGTATCCGCTGGCGTGGCCTCGAACTGCCGAGTCGGGTGGTCTGCAACCGCGAGACCTTGTCCGACACCTTCGGCGAGTTCCACGTCGAACCCTTCGAGCGGGGCTTTGGTCACACCGTGGGCAACAGCCTGCGGCGGATCTTGCTCTCCAGCCTGGAGGGGAGCGCCATCACCAAGATCAAGATTCAGGGGGTGCAGCACGAGTTCTCGTCCATCCCCGGCATGGTCGACGACATCACCGATCTCGTGCTCAATGTCAAGCTTCTGGTGGTCAAGAACCACTCGGAGAACTCCCGGACGATCCGGATCGACCGCGACCGCCGGGGAGTCGTCACGGCCGCCGACATTCTCCACGACGAGTCGGTCGAGGTCATCAATCCCGACCACATTCTCTGCACCCTCACCGACGACGTGCCGTTCCACATGGAAATGACCGTCGAGAACGGACGCGGCTACCGGACGGCAGCCGAAGGGCATACCGACGACCTGGAAATCGGCGTCATCCCGATCGACGCCAGCTTCAGCCCGGTCCACCGGGTGGAGTACCACGTCGAGAATACCCGCGTCGGCCAGCGCACCAACTACGACAAGCTCATCCTGCGGATCTGGACGACCGGCGTGCTGGGCGCGGAAATGGCCCTCGTCGAGGCCGCCAAGATCCTCCGCAAGCACTTGAATCCGTTTGTCCAGTATAACGAGCCGGGTCCGGGCCTCTCCACCGAGTCCAGCGTCTACGACGGGCACCAGCATGCCCCGATCGACGCCGAACTGGAACGCAAGCTCGACATGAGCCTGGCCGAACTGGAACTCTCCGTCCGGGCCACCAACTGCCTGGAAAGCGAGGGGATCACCACCGTTCGCCATCTGGTCAGCCGCTCCGAGGACCAGCTCCTCAATGTTCGAAACTTCGGCGAGACGACCCTCAAGGAAGTCCGCGCCAAGCTGCACGAGATCGGCCTGGACCTGGGGATGAACGTGCCGACCAAGGGATGATTCGAGTAGTGGGCAGTGGCGAGTGACTAGTGGCGAGTGGCCAGGCGGACGCCGGACCCATTGGCGACAGGAGTCACCCGCATTTACCAGCCACTAGCCACCGACCACTAACCACTAGCCACTAGCCACTAGCCACTAGCCACTAGCCATAGCCAAGCCCATGCGTCACCAGAAAGCCGGCCGCAAGTTCAAAAGATCTCCGGAGCACCGCCGGATGCTCCTGCGCAACCTCGCCACGTCCGTCCTCGAGCACGGCAAGATCAAGACCACGCTTCCCAAGGCCAAGGAGGTTCAGCCCTACGTCGAGAAGCTGATCACTCTGGCGAAGGATGGCTGGGACCTGAACAACTTTCGCCGCTGCCTGTCCGTGTTGACCAGCAAGAAGGTCACCTACAAGCTCTTTCACGAGCTTGGGCCGAGGTTCAAGGGGCGGCCGGGCGGATACACCCGCATCTACAAGCTCGCCAAGCTTCGCCAGGGTGATGCGGCTCCGATGGCCGTGATCAGCCTGCTGGGAGAGAAAGAGCAGATCAAGGTGCCTGCTCGTCCGGCGGTTGTCCCATCGTCCAGTTGATGCCGGAACTCGCCTGCAAGACCGGCTCGTGGCTTGACCGTGAGCCGGCCGAGGGAGTGCTCTCTCGTGGCTGACCTCGTGCACGATCCGCGCTGCATCTTCTGTAAGATTGTCAGCGGGGCCATTTCCTCGGCCCGCGTGCTGGAGACCCCACACGCCGTCGCCTTTCTCGATATCAATCCGCTCAATCCGGGCCACACTCTGCTTGTCCCTCGGTCGCACCATCCGATCCTGGCCGAACTGCCCGAAGAAATCGCCGCGCACGCAGGCTGGCTCTTGCCCAGGCTCTGCCGCGCCGTCATAGTTGCCACACGGGCAGAGGGACTCAATGTGATCGTCAACAACGGCCGCGTCGCCGGCCAGACAGTTGACCACGTCCACTGGCACATCGTCCCCCGCTTCTCGGGCGATCCAGTCCACTGGCCCTGGCGGCAGGGGCACTACGTGGGAGACGAGATGAACCAGATGCAAATTCGGATCGAGGGCGCACTGAGTTCGGAGGGGAACTCCTCCGAACTCCAGTGACCGGTGACGTCGATCAATCCTTGGTTTTCGGCCGCGTATACGCCAGCGCCAGGAGGGCGTAGGCCGTCACCAGGTTCGGGTCGCCTTCCATGAACCGGTCGGAGCGGTTCACCCAGCTTCCATCCGGCTGCTGTCGTTTCGCCAACGCCTCGGCCAGCTCGGTCCGCCAGTCGTGTGAGGCGCCGGCGGCGTCGGTGATCGTGGGCGTCTCGAGCACCGACATCGTCTTGGCGAACGTGTGATAGTAGTAGTAAAGCCCAACCTGACCGAGCCCCGGGTTCTCGTCGAGCGAGTAGTGGTGGGTGATGTAGTTGAGCGCCGCCTTGACTCGCGGGTCCTCGCGCGTGAGGCCGGCGTAGATCATGCTTTTGAGCCCGGCGTAGGTCATGCTCGCATACGATCGGAGCCCGCCACCTGTGTCCTTGCCGGCGACGCTCACGCCCCCCTCGGCGGCCGTGTAGATGAACCCGCCGTCGTTGACCTTGCCCGCCCAGGCCTGGTCGTTGAACTCGCTGCGCAGGTTCTGGCACCTTGAGACGAACACCAGGGCTTTTTGAAGGTTGGGATCGTTGGCCGGCAAGCCTGTTTCGCGGAGCGATTCGATGAAGAAAGCGGTATTGGAAAGGTCGGGCCGGCTGTGGCCGCCGCCATACCCCGCGCCACCGTAGAACGCGTCCTCGCGAGACTTCCCTTCGCCTTCATCCCACTGCATGGTCTTGAGGAAGTCTTGCCCGGCCTTGATCACGCGGTCGTACCGCTTGTTCACATTGGCCTGCTGAAACGCGACCAGGGCGATCGCGGTCGTGTAATTGGCGTGAGGCGCCTCGGAGAGCCCGCCCTTGGGTCCGATGAAGCCCTCCAGGTACTTGAGGGCCTTGGTCACCATGGGATCACCCGGTGTCACCCGTCCCGAGCGGAGGAGTGCCGTCACCACCAGCGCGGTGATTCCGGGTTCACGCTGGGTCGACCATCCGCCCTTGGCATCCTGCCTCGGCCGCAAGAAGGCCAGAGCCTTGTCGATCATCTGATCGCTGGAAGGGGCGACCGTCTCGCCTCGCACAACACTGAGACGCCATCCCGCGATGCCCGCCGTGGCGAATCCGGCAAGTCCTCGGGTCAGAAACCGTCGACGGGTTGTTTCAACACCCAACATGCGCGATCCTTTCAGTTGGTGACTTCGCAAACCAGCAGCGATCGGTCACCACTCATTATAGCGGCGAAGAACCGTGAAGTGGCGGACGAAAAGCGCGGCCAGCTTCCGGACACGCAAGAAGGACTCTCAGATGAATCGCTTCCCAACCGCCGCGTTGGCGCTCGCCTTGATAACCACTGCGGCGCCCGCGGCGATCGCCGGTCCGCAGTCGCCGGACGTTGATGGCAAAGAACATGTCCTCATGCTTCATGAGCGCCTGCTCTGTCCCGATGACGGTCTGCTCCTGGGCAACGGCGACCTCTCCGTCAGCGTCTACCAGACAGCCGACCGGATCGTCTGGCGGTTCGGCAAGGGGGACGTCTGGGACCGTCGGCTCGACCTGAGCGACGACCCCAAGCCCGCGCATATCAAGGAGATCGCGCACGGAATCGAGGTGGAGGGCTGGAAATGCCCTCCCTATGGCGGTGGTCCGGTCGTCGCGACGAGGGGAACGTCCAACCCCCAGCGCATGAAGGAGCTTTGCCAGGGCACGCCTCCCAGCTACACGAAGCGCCCTTTCCCCTGTCCCAAGCCGGTCGGCGAACTCGTGCTCCAACTCCCTCCCGACCAGATGGGCATGAAGATCGAGCAGTCTCTCTCCATCGAGCGCGCCACGCTGGAAATTGTGTGCAAGTGGGAATCGGGAGTTCGTCTCGATGTCTCGTGCTTCGTCGCGCCCAGGCCCAACGCGCTTGTCCTCCGGTGGAAGCTCACGAACTGGAATGAGACGACCCGGACGGGCCAGCCAGACACGCCACCGGTCTGGTTCAGTCTCTTCCGCTGGCCCGACCCGAGCCTGGAGACCTTCGGGCGAAACTTCTTCGCCGACTTTCGCCACGGGGCATTCCAGATGCCCAGCCATCCGAACGTGAGGCCGCTGCCGCCGCCCCGCGTGCGCGCCGCAGGCGGAAAACATGCCATCGAGCAGACGTTTCCCCCCGACCCGCTCTTCCCGAGCGGGTTCAAATACCTGATGGTCCCGCTGGCAACACGATGTTCCCTGCAAGCGGTCGAGCCCGGAGTGACCGGGGAAGCGCGGTTGCAGATCCTTCCCGACACCTCGGCGCGCGCAGGATGCCTGCTGGTCGCCGTGCCCACGAGCAGTGACCCGGGGGGCTGCAACGCCGAGTGGGCTCGACTCCGGCAGCTTGTGGGCGAGCGAATCGAGGAAACCGCGACCGCCTGGGCTACGGAGAACCGCAATTCGGCCCAGACTTTCTGGGTTCGTTCGCGAGTCCGAGTTGCCGAACCGCTTCTGGAGAACCTCTGGTACGAGACGCTCCACGCCAGGCGCTGCACATATCGACATGATACGGTTCCACCGGGTCTTTTCCTGCCCAGCACGGTGCGGGATTACTCGCACTGGCACGGCGACTACCACCTGAACTACAACCTTCAAGAGCCGTTCTGGGGCGACTACACGGCCAATCAGATCGACCTCGGCGACGCCTATTTCCAGGCAATGACCTATCTCCTGCAAATCGGCCGGAAGATCGCCCGCGACTATTACGGCGCCCGAGGCGTGTTCATCCAGCTCAGCGGCTTCCCCGTGCAGGCGACCGACGACTACCTGGGCGCGGTTCCCATGGGCCGCATGGCTTACATGACGGGCTGGGCGATGAACCAGTACTGGTGGCGCTATCTCTACACGCTCGACTCCGACTGGCTGCGCCAGACGGGTTATCCCGTGATCCGCGACTGCGCCCTGTTCTATACCGACTTCCTGCGCAAAGGGCCCGACGGCCTCTATCACGCCTTCCCGTCAAACCAGGGCGAGGACGGATTCAGCGGCAACGTGCGCGACTTCACCGACCGGCGCCAGGTGATGCAGCACGCGCGCTAT
>JBMFUH010000550.1:0-5136 GCA_049966735.1 Isosphaeraceae bacterium | reverse complement strand
TGGCACTAAATGGCACTTTTTCGACGAAATTCCCGCGTCTGTACACTACTGTACATTGGAGGTTTTTCGAGCTGGCGGTGGACACTGGACACTGGGCAGTGGGCACAGCGCGGCCGAGCCGCAACCCAAAGACGGTGCAGGGCCACGGATTGAACACGGATAAGCTGCGTCGTCGCCATCACGACTCCGCACGCTGAATCACCCGGGGCTGCAACCCAAGAACTCAAGAGCTTGCCACGGAATCGCTTGCGAAATCGTGTCCGACGTACAAGATTCTCAAAGTTAGGAGTACGGTGGGCAGTGGGCAGGCATTTCCGCTTCCCGACTGCCGATTCCCGCGTGGGCAGTGGACGAGCTTTCCGTGCAGTCATGGGTGATTGTGATCCAAACGCGAGGCGCACAATGTCTCCTCTTTCCCTATTCTACCTCTATGATGCGCTATGATTCGGGTCGTGGAGCGCATCAGAGCCAAGAAATCGCCCGATATTTCGGTAAAACAATGATTTTACGGAAAATTTCGCATCACGCGCAAAATCGCTTCTGGAGGCCCGCGCGACCGTTCAAGCGGCGTCAAGGGCTTGCCACCTGGGTTTGAACCGCGCCGGTCCCGCGCGTCCGGCGCTGGCTGGAACCGTCCGGCGCAAATAGATAAGGCTCTTCTCATCGCGAAGCCGATGCGAAAAGCCGCTTGGACGAGCGATTCGCTGCGGCTCGAGCTTTTCTCAAGCCGATGCTTCTCAATCCCGCGGCGAAGCCGCTTCGTCCAATCGAAAATCCGGGCTCGTGGGAAGCCGGATGAGGTGTCGGGAATCGACAGTGGGTCAAACGCATGAATCGTTTGCTTTCCAGCCCTGTTACCCCTTGGCCGGTCCAGTCCGGTCAGCCGAGCGTGCCCCTCACCTCCGGCTACGACCAGACCCACGACCGGACCACGCTGTCGGACAGCCTGAGCAGCGCCGGGCTGACCACGTATTCTTACGACGCCGCGCTCCGAGTGGGCTTCGCGGGGTCAGTGGGCTTCGCGGGGTCAGATCCAGTAATCAGTGGGCTTCGCGGGGTCAGATCCAGTAATCGGTAAACCGGGCCTGAGCCCGAGAGGGGATTCCGGCTCGTTCCTTCCCGGTTTTGAACCATGCCTACCTCAGACGATCCCGTGCTTCTTGAGCTTGCTGAAGAAGGTGCTGCGGGGCATGCCCAGCAGGCGGGCGGCGACGCTCTTGTTGCCGCCGGCCTCGGTGAGCGCGTCGAGCAGGCGCTGGCGCTCGTAGGCCAGGAACTCGGCGTTCCACTCTTCCCCTTCGTCCGGGGCCAGCCCGCGCTGGCGGGGGCCGGCGGCCGGGGATGCTCCGGGGCCCTCCGGGGTCGGGTCGGCAATCGAGGCCGGAACGGCGGTCAGCGCCCCGACCAGGGCGGGAGTCCGCACGCGGTAACGGCGACGGCTGGGCTGGCGGACCTCCGGAGGCAGGTCGTCCACCGACAGGGCGGGGCCGTCGGCGAGGATCACGGCCCGCTCGATCACGTTTTCCAGCTCGCGGATGTTGCCCGGCCAGTCATAGGCCATGAGCAGCTCCACCGCCTCGGGCTCGATGTGCGTCAGCGCCTTGCCGGCGCGCTCGGCCTGGCGGTTGAGGAAGAAGACGGCCAGCTCGAAGATGTCCTCGCGGCGATTCCGCAAGGCCGGCGCCTCCAGCGGGATCACGTTGAGCCGGTAGAAGAGGTCTTCGCGGAACCGGCCGGCCTGGATCAGGGCTTCCAGGTCCTGGTGGGTCGCGGCCACGATCCGGACGTCGACCGTGATCGGCTGCGAGCTGCCCACGCGCTCGAAGGCCATTTCCTGAAGGACGCGGAGCAGCTTGGTCTGAACCTCGAGGTTGATGTCGCCGATCTCGTCCAGGAAGAGCGTGCCGCCGTTGGCCTGCTCGAACCGGCCCACGCGGTCACGGTCCGCGCCGGTGTAGGCGCCCTTGACGTGGCCGAAGAGCTCGCTTTCCAGCAGGCTTTGCGAGAGGGCCGCACAGTGAACCTTGACGAACGGCCGCGAGACGCGGGGGCTGGCGGCGTGGATGGCGGCGGCCAGCAGCTCCTTGCCCGTGCCGCTCTCGCCGCGGATCAAGACCGCCGAGGGGCTCGCGGCCACCTTGCGCGCCATGGCGATCATCCGCCGGACCGCCGGACTGGAGCCCTTGATCTGGTCGAAGACGGCCAGCGCCGGGTCGTCGAGGGCCCGCTCGTCGAGCAAGGCCGAGGTTCCCTCCGCTGGGATGAGGGCGTCGCGATCGCGCTCGGCTCGGTCGCGGAGCTGCTCCTGGAGAATCAAGATCCGCCGCTGCTGCTCGGCGATCTTCTCGACCTTGCCGCGCAGGTCTCGGTTCAGGCTCTCGAGCGTTTCCTGGATATCGGCCGAGTGCAAGGCGAGCGTGGCCACCGAGCCCAAGGCGCCCAGGAAGGTCATCTCTTCTTCCTCGAACGGCATGCCGCTGCGCTTGGGGCCCAGGATCAAGAGGCCCGCGAGATGGCCGTTTGCACCCACGGCGCTGGCGGCTTCTCCTCCCAGCGAAATCATGGCGTCGGTGGCTGGGTCGGAGCTGGTTCCGGTACTCACCGCGTGGCAGAGGCAGACCGTGGGCGTTCGCTGGAGCCGGGAGAGCAAGGGATTGTCCAGCGCCAGCGCGTGCTCGTCGGGAGTGGGCCCGTGACAGGCCACGAGGTGATAATCCCGTTCCGAGGGCTGGCAAAGGTACAACGCGCCCCATTCCACGCGGAGCACCTCCACGGCCCCTTCCAGAAGCGCCTTGCCCAGCGTGATGCGGTCGACCAGACTGCCGACGGCCACGCGCATCTTCTGCATGGCCTGGTCGAACTTGTACTTCTCGCGGAAGAACCGCCGGTCGGTCCAGCGCTGAAACCGCCCTCGGATCACTTCCATGAGCACCAGGACGACGATCGCCGACAGCGCGGCCACAACCGCGGCGCCCGAGGTGGGATTGCTCATCAGGCGATCGCCGATCAGCCAGCCGCTGAAGAGGATCAGGGTCGAGTAGATCAGCCCCCAGGTGAGGGTGAAGGCAAAGTAAACGACGCTGCGGTTGATGATCTCCTCGACCTGCATCAGCTTGTAGCGGGTGATGCTGAAAGCATAGGCGATGGTGTAGAGCAGCGAGACGCAGACCATGGGCCAGGCGGCGCTGTCGCGACCCAGGGTTGCGGTGTCGATCCAGGCCTGCCAGAGGAAATAGCCAATCAGCACCGAGGCGATCAGCGAGGCGAGTAATATCCACTTGACCTGGTTCTTCTCGGCTAAGGTCTGAGCCTGACGGTAGCTATAGACCAGGCACGGGATGCAGAGCGAGAAGATCAAGGTCGCGACGCCGATGTAGCTCAGGGCCAGCACGCGGATCACCTGCTCGGCCTCCGTGGTCCCGACAGCGCGATCGTAGAGCCGGAGCCAGTGCGCGGCGTACATGCTTCCCCAGAGGGCAATCAGGAAAACGAGCGGAATTCCATAAAGCAGGGAAAGAACGGTGCGGGGGTGCCGCGCCAGGATCGGGTTGTACCGGGGGAAGACGAGAAAGAAATGGAGATTGACGACCGGCACGAGCAAGGCGAAGAAGACAAAGGGGTAAATAAGGCTGGGGCGAACGACGATCTCCGTCCAGTGGTATCCTCCCATGAATGCGCCCACCGTGACGAGACAAAGCACCAGGAAAAGCCGGGCCGAGTGGTCGTCGGGCCGCTTCCAGAAGACACGTGCTCCCACCGCGAAGATGAGCAACTCCTGGAGGAACCAGACGCAAGACCAGACGTAAGACCAGGTTGGAGGATAGCGGACAGTCGCCGTGGCGGAGTGGATTTCCTGGGTCAGATGGTCCTGCCAGCGCACGATGACTGTCCGTTCCACCTGACCGTTGAGCGCTCGCAGAGCATGGATGTAATCAGAGTAGCTGTGATCGCGCAGTGTGATGTCGCCGATCGACAGCAGCCTGTCTTGAACGTTCGGCCGGTCGATTCGTGAGGAAGCGTCAGGGACCTCGGCCCTGCTGGCCCCGGCCTGTTCGGTCGGCTGGATGCTCCGCCACACGAAATCGTCGGTAACCTCTTCCTCCACCTCGGTGCCGAACAGGCAACGGACTCCGATCGTCCCCATCCAGGCGACATGCACCAGGACCATCACGGAGTAAAAGAGGACGATGACCGAACATGCCAGACAGAGTGTTCTCTGCCAGGTCCGCCTGCTCGAGGCTCCGAGAGTGGCATGAAGCGCCTCACCAGCACCCCAGCGACTTCGGAGCGGGGCCACACCAGTCCAACGGAGCGCTGGCGGAAGCGCCTTGCCGCGCGCGCCGTTCTCCGCTGGTGGTTTGTCCCGGGGTGTCATGCTGCTCTGGCTCGGGGTGTCAAACTCAAGAATGCCAACCAACACACGCACGCGAAATCTGTTCGAGACAATCTCACTTGCATGCATCGAGTGCTTTTTTCATTGCTCTCACTCTCTCCAGCTTAGCGATTCGGCGCCGAAAGGCAAGCAATTGGCTGTCGAACTTTCGCTATCGAACACCCCGAACGCGTGCAATCCCCCTCAGCCCACGTTGACAATGATCAACCTCATCGACCTCGGTCGAGTTGCACGGACAGGTAAACAGCGCAAGTTTGGGGCTCTTGCATTGCATTAGATCAGGTAAGCCAAGAAACATGGATAAAATTTAATGCCCTGATTCTGGTGTTGGCCGCTGGGTGTCCGATTTTCGGCGCCGAAACGAGGCTCTATCGAGATTCGAGACGTGCACAGAAAGTCAGGCAAAGCGTCTGCTGGCACCAGTGTTTCTGGCTCTTTTGTGCTCTTTCTCCTGTCCGGCACGCCAGATGCTCTTTAATACATCAAAAGCGAGGCGTGGCAGACCATGTTCGGTTAGCCATGGTGGCTCCAAGCTCGACGATCAGGCACCCAGGATCAGGCGATCGGGCTCATCTTTTGAGGAGACAGCATGCGGCTGGCAGCGAAGTGGCAAGATTCCTGGTCATTGGATTTTTGTTGTCCCGAGGAGCGAGGGCGAACGCGCATCCGGCTGGGGGATGAACCAGTGGATGTGATCCGGCTGGGCAAGGGAGAACCTTTGGTGCTGGTGCCGGGGCTTGCGG
>JBMFUH010000549.1:0-5138 GCA_049966735.1 Isosphaeraceae bacterium | reverse complement strand
TGAGTCGCGGCAGAACGAAGCCGATCTCTGTGGGTGGGCGGCTGCCCTCGGCCTGGGCCCCTGGGATCCCGACCAACTCGACGACGCGTGCGGCGAACTTCTCGAGCACGAAGTCGGCGCGTTGCCTGTGCCTCTGTAACTTCTTTCAACCGCTTGAGATCGGGCGCTCCGGCCACCCGCCGCCGGGCCTTGCGCACCCTTCTCGACAGGTGGGCCGTCTCGAACCGCTCGACCCGGTCGATCTGCCAGGCCAGCCGCGCCCCCAGACCAACCAGCTCGGCCTCCTGCGCACTTTGCGGCTGCCAGTTGTCGACCCAGTTCCGGATCTTGGCGTCGAGCTCCCGGGGATCTTCCTGGGGCAAGACGGGGACGATCGTCCGGGCCGCCATTCCATGCTTGAACGCATTGAGCCGGGCCTTCTCCTTTCCCCGCTGGGTTTTCGATCCGGTGCTTTTCCGCGCATGTCTGCGATTGGCTTCAATCTGCGCGGTACTGGCCATGGGCACATGTCCTGATGAAGCTGGGATACGCTAAAACAAGCGTGAAGCCGCGGGGCAGGCGCGGGGGACGACGGTCTGCGGCGCAAAGGTCGGACGTTGTTGTCCGACCAGCGAGAGCCGTTGCAAGGCAGCGGCCCTGGGTGTCGCTGGCGGGACGCGCAGGCAAACCGTCAAAGACAACATGCGCTATAAAAAGCGGACATGAGGCGAACTCGCCGAGATTTCTCCTGCGGGCAGGTCCGAATGTAGAGATCGAAAGGAACCACGAATCAGACGAATCTCACGAATGGGAGGGGAGGCAAGGTAGCCCCGGACGGGGCAGGGGAAAATGGGCCACGGATGAACGCGGCTGGGGCGAAATTGGTGTCAGTTGTTATTTAGCTCTGGAACACTCCGAGGACGACGGCTGGAGGGAGATTGCGGGCGGATCGAGGTCGAGCTGACGGCCACCCAGCATCAGTTCATCCACCACTCGACTTGAGAGGGACGCTTTTCGCATCATTGACTTCGCACGTCAAGTCGCTAAGCTAAAGAAAATGACGACTCTGCTCATGGCGAACAGGGTTTCAGGTGGCTACGAAAGCCTCTCGCCCATGCGGCTCCTCGCAACCGGGGGGCTTCTCTCTCCTCATGTGTGGCTCCATCCGAATCTCGAAGCGGCGAGCGGCGACGCGATCAAACGTGGTGGAACGCGTGTTCGTTTCCTCATGTCGAGCCTTCGAGAGCGCAGGGCGGCGTGATCAGTCCGGGGCGATGTCGCAACCTCGGCACTACCTATCCTTTTCAGGAGGTCCCCTTTGAAACGGCAATTCGTCACGGTTGATGGCAACGAGGCCGCGGCCTACGTGGCTCATCAGACCAACGAAGTCATCGCGATCTACCCCATCACGCCATCCTCGCCCATGGGTGAATTCGCCGACGCGTGGTCGGCCGCGGGCCAGAAGAACATCTATGGAGTGGTGCCCACCGTCGTCGAGATGCAGCACGAGGGAGGCGCCGCCGGGGCCTGCCACGGCGCGCTCCAGGGAGGGGCGCTGACGACGACGTTCACGGCGTCTCAGGGCCTGCTCCTGATGATCCCGAATATGTTCAAGATCGCCGGCGAGCTGACCTCGGCGGTGTTCCACATCGCGGCCCGCACGCTGGCCACGCACTGCCTGTCGATCTTCGGCGACCACAGCGACGTCATGGCCGCGCGGAGCACCGGCTGGGGCATGCTCTGCTCGAACACCATTCAAGAGGTCCAGGACTTCGCGCTCATCGCCCAGGCCGCCACACTCGAGGCCCGCGTGCCGTTCCTCCACTTCTTCGACGGCTTCCGGACATCGCACGAGGTCAACAAGATCGAGCAACTGACCCCGGACGACCTGCGGGCGATGATCTCCGATGAACTGGTCCAGGCTCACCGCGAGCGGGCGCTCAATCCGGAACGCCCCATCCTCCGCGGCAGCGCCCAGAATCCCGACGTCTTCTTCCAGGCTCGCGAGGCTTGCAACCCGTTCTATCTGGCGGCGGCGGGAATCGTCCAGCAGACCATGGACAAGTTCGCCGGGGTCGTCGGCCGGCAGTACCGTCTGTTTGACTACGTTGGCGCGCCCGACGCCGAGCATGTGATCGTGGCGATGGGCTCGGGCTGCGGAGCCATCGAGGAAGCCGCCACGAAGCTGAACAAGGCTGGGCGAAAGCTCGGGCTGGTGAAGGTCCGGCTCTATCGCCCGTTCGACATTCCCGCGTTCCTGACCGCTCTGCCGGCGTCGACGAAGCGGATTGCCGTATTGGACCGCACCAAGGAGCCCGGCGCGATCGGCGAGCCTCTTTATCAGGACGTCATCTCGGCACTCGTTGAAGGCTGGAGCGAGCGGTACGACGGCGCGCCGGCTCCCCAGGTGATCGGCGGGCGCTATGGCCTGTCGTCCAAGGAGTTCACCCCTGCCATGGTCGCCGGCGTTTACGACGAACTGGCCGCCACGAAGCCGAAGCGCCATTTCACGGTCGGGATCGTCGACGACGTCACCCATCTCAGCCTGAAGTGGGACCCGGAGTTCAGCACCGAACCCGCCGACACCCATCGCGCGGTCTTCTACGGTCTGGGCAGCGACGGCACCGTCGGCGCCAACAAGAACACGGTCAAGATCATCGGCGAGAACACCCCGCTCTACGCCCAGGGGTACTTTGTCTACGACAGCAAGAAGTCGGGTTCGGTCACCGTCTCGCACCTGCGGTTTTCCCCGCGGCCGATCGACTCGGCCTACCTCTGCCGCAACGCCAATTTCGTCGCCTGCCACCAGTTCGTTTTCCTCGAGAAGATGGACGTCCTCGAGTTCGCCGATCCGGGGGCGACCTTCCTGCTGAACAGCCCCTACGGCCCGGACGAGGTCTGGGAGAAGCTGCCGATCGAGACCCAGCGGCAGATCATCGACAAGAAGCTCAAGTTCTACGTGATCGACGCCGAGACGGTCGCCCAGAAGGCTGGGCTGGGCCGGCGGATCAACACGATCATGCAGACCTGCTTCTTCGCGATCTCGGGCGTGCTGCCCCGCGACGAGGCGATCGCCGAGATCAAGTACACGATCAAGAAGACCTACGGCAAGCGCGGAGAAACCGTCCTCCAGCAGAATTACGCGGGCGTCGACATGGCCATCTCCGAACTCTTCGAGGTCAAGGTGCCGAGCACGACCGCCGGCGACTTGAGACGGCTGCCGGCCGTGCCGGACTATGCTCCCGATTTCGTCAAGCGCGTCACCGCGATGATGATCGAGGGCAGGGGAGACCTCCTGCCCGTGAGCGCCCTGCCCGTGGACGGCACGTTCCCCACCGGGACGGCGCAGTACGAGAAACGGAGCACCGCGCTGTCGATCCCCATCTGGGACGCCGACATCTGCATCCAGTGCGGCCTCTGCGCGCTGGTTTGCCCGCACGCCGCCATCCGCACCAAGGTCTTCCCCGAGGCGGCGCTCGCGAGCAAGCCGGCAAGCTTCGTGTCGCGGCCCTACAGCGGCAAGGAGTATCCCGGATACCAGTTGACCGTGCAGGTCGCGCCCGACGACTGCACCGGCTGCGGCGTCTGCGTGGACGTTTGCCCGGCGCGGAGCAAGGAGGTCGTCAAGCACAAGTCCATCAATATGGAGCCCAAGCTCGACCATCTGGAGGTTGAGCGCGCCAACTTCGACTTCTTCCTCAGCCTTCCCGAGATCGATCGCAAGCAGGTCAAGATCGAGGTGGTGAAGGGCTCGCAGTTGCTCCAGCCGCTCTTCGAGTATTCGGGAGCGTGTCCGGGCTGCGGCGAGACGCCGTACCTCAAGCTGATGAGCCAGCTCTTCGGCGACCGGGCGATGATCGCCAACGCCACCGGCTGCTCGTCGATCTACGGCGGCAATCTGCCCACCACCCCCTACGCCCAGAACAAGGACGGCCGGGGGCCGACGTGGAACAACTCGCTCTTCGAGGACTGCGCCGAGTTCGGCCTGGGAATGCGGCTGGCCGTCGATCAGCAAGAGGCCTATGCCCGCGAGCTCGCGCGGCGGTTGTCGTCCGAGCTGGGCGACGATCTGGTGACGGCGATTCTCCAGGCGAGCCAGGTTGACGATGCGGGGATCGAGGCGCAGCGGGCCCGCGTGGCGGCACTCAAGCAGAAGCTCGCCGCCATCGGCTCGGCCGAGGCGCAGCTCCTCCTGGGAGTGGCCGACACACTGATCCGCCGCAGCGTCTGGATTGTCGGCGGCGACGGCTGGGCCTATGACATCGGCTTTGGCGGCCTCGATCACGTCTTGGCCTCGGGTCGCGACGTCAACATCCTGGTGCTGGATACCGAGGTCTACTCGAACACCGGCGGCCAGGCGTCCAAGTCGACGCCCCGGGCGGCCGTGGCCAAGTTTGCCTCCGGCGGCAAGGTGGTGGGCAAGAAAGACCTGGGCATGATGGCCGTCGACTACGGCAACGTCTACGTGGCCACCGTGGCGATGGGGGCCAATCCGCTGCAAACGCTCAAGGCGTTCCGCGAGGCCGAGTCGTACCATGGCACCTCGCTCTTGATCGCCTACAGCACGTGCATCGCCCACGGCATCGACATGACCACCTCGATGAACCATCAGAAAGAGGCGATCACGTCAGGCTACTGGCCGCTCTACCGCTATGACCCGCGGGCGGCCCGCGACGGTTCCAAACCGTTCCACCTCGACAGCCGCAAGCCGACCACCGCGTTCAAGGAGTTTGCCTTGAAGGAAGGACGCTACGCCATGCTGGCCCGGGCTAATCCGTCGCAGGCCGACCGGCTCCTCGAGCTGGCCCAGAAAGACATCAACGAACGCTGGCATTTCTATGAGCAGATGGCCGGCATCGAACGGACGGTCAGCCCGATGGAGGAGGTTGCCAGATGAGTATCTCTTTGCATACCAAGTATCTGAATCTGGACCTCAAAAACCCGATCGTCGCGTCGTCCGGGCCGCTCACCGGCCGGATCGATACGCTCATGAAGCTCGAGGAGGCCGGGGCTGCCGCCGTTGTGCTTCCCTCGCTCTTCGAAGAGCAGATCAGCCGCGAGGAGGTCGAGATCGCGCTGCTCTACGATTTCAGCAACGAAGGCTTCGCCGAGGCCCAGTCTTACTTGCCCGCAGGTATCTCGCCGATAGAACCCTCGCC
>JBMFUH010000548.1:0-5148 GCA_049966735.1 Isosphaeraceae bacterium | reverse complement strand
GCGCCGCTGGGGGAAGAGCGCGTAGTACTCGCCGCCCAGCAGCGGGCGAACAGTCTTGTAAGCCGCGATCAGGCTTTTGATCTGCTGCCGCGTTCCAGTCGACATTTTCGTCCAGTCGCAACGGAAGCCGAGTGGGCCGCCGAAAATGCTCGCCAGATCATACGGCAGGTGCTCGGGCAGTACATTCGTGTTGAGCAACTGACTGGGGAGGAAGACATTTCCACCGGTCTGGTGGAATCGCAAGACGGGCAGGTTCGCCGTCTCATCAGATTTCCAGAAGGTATGCGCGCGGCGGATTGTCTCCAGATCGATGCGCCGTCCGCCACTCGCACAGCCCTCGATGAGCAGGTTGGGATACGCCGCTCTCAAGCGGTCGAGCAGGCCGTACAGGCCGTTGAGATGACGAATCTGGGCTAACCCGCGCTGGTCCGGAGGATCCATCCGGTTCCACGTCCCCAGCGGTGAGGTATTGAAGTCGAATCGAATCCACCGCACCTCTCCTTCGTCGATGTATTGCTTCATCATCTCGAAGACCCATCGGCATGCCTCCGGCTTGCCCAGATCGAGCAGGTCGCCGTGCACCCAGTCGGGGTGCTCGCGCGGCAGTCGAGTCCCGCTGGCGACGCGCTCGGGCTCGAACCAGAGCCCCAGCTTCATTCCCTTGTCCTTCACGTACTGGCCGATCGGCTTCAGTCCTCGTGGGAATTTCTTTGTATTGATGGTCCAGTTGCCCACGCCGTTCGGGAAGTCGCCGTCAAACCATCCGGCGTCGATGCAGAAGTACTCGATGCCAGCATCCGCGGCGGCATTAGCCTGGGTCTTCAGCATCGCCTCGGAGATCCTGTTTTCGAACATGAACCAGGAGTTCCAGGAGACCGGCGGCAACGGCCTGGAACCGGCCAGCCGCGGGACATACTTCTCGTACAGCATTCGGCGCAGCAGGTTGGCCCCTGTCGTCCACGGGCCGCGATAGGCGCCGAGAAGGATGCTTGGAGTAATAATATGTTGACCTGTGTGGAGTGCAAGATGCACGCCCGGCATGAGGGCGGTGAGGTGGAGCGTGGGTTTGGCCCCCGATTGCTCGATATGCGCCTGCCAATCGCCCGACCAGCCCACGCCGACGAACAGGCCCTCCGTCGGATACCCGCGATGTACCAGAAAGAACGGGAGATCACGGTCGGAGGAACGCCCGCCCGCGCCGGATAGCGTCCAAGCGCCCAGGGGCGTCTCGCTCACGGCGAATCCCAGGTCCGCGGCCTGCATGCCCCCGGTCAACCCGCCGCTGCAATGGACCAGGGATACGTCGTTGACCGCGGCTTCCAGGTCCAGCGCCAGTACCTTGGTGAGCGGCTTCGTGGGAGCGTTGCCCTCATTGGCGAAATACCAGCGAACTTCCATGGCCGGCCAGTTCTTGAAGACCTCCGCCCGCCAGGTGGCGATCAGCCCGTTGCCCGGCTCGCGCCAGACTGTCTCATAGACCGTACGATCCGCGACGTCGACTGGCGGCCTGTTTTCGCGCGGCCATATCCCCAGCAACTGCCGGGAGCTCTGCCCGCCATAGACGAATGAGGCCGGAAGTCGTTGTTGCGTGAGGAAGCCGTTGTCGGTCGCCAGGCCGGCGGCGTCGCTCAGATAGAACGTCTTCCGCGATTGATCGATCAGGTGCGCGTCGGCCCAGTCTGCCTGGTCATAGGAGTAGCCGTCGCCGCTGTCGGTGGTGATGAGTTCGAGGGCCTTCGCACCGTCCAGGGGTACGTCGATGCGCCTGGGCGATTCACCTCCACGGCAGATCGGGGTCTTCGCGACTTCTTGCCCGTCCACTTTCACGAGGAATTCCACGCTGCCGCGTGTGCCTTGAGTATCGCTGTTGTTGTCCACGCCCACGAGGGCGCGAAATCGAGCAAACGACGCGTTCAACAGGAACGTGGCATGGCCGTTGGCGTGCATGCCTAGCCCTTTGCGATAGTGTGTCGCGCCGATCGTGATGGGCGTGAGCGTGTGGCAGCAGGCGTCTGCCGTCAACTGCCTGTAATCCTGTTTCGCGGCGCTCAACACGACCGGAGCGGTCAAGACCTTCGCGTTCGCGTTTGGGCCGATGCCAACTCGCGCCAGAAAGGACGGCATCGGTGTTGTTGCCGCCGCCTCGGCTGCATCGGACCTGCAAGCCAGGGCGAAAACCGCCGCAACACCAGCCATGATGAGCTGGACCGCCGCGACGACATGGCGCTGTTCCACATCTCTGTTCATCACAATCTCCATGATTGGTCCTCTGGCGCGGCTCGAGGCTCATTCACTGAAGCCGTGCCCCGGGCCGTGCAGCGCTCAGCACATGGACACGGATTCCTTCGCCTCTTGCATCTCACCCGTAGGGGCCACTATGCGTTCCGTGGGCATCGGTTGGGGATCGGTCCGCACAGCGGACCCTACAAGTAACTCTGGCCAGGTGCTTAAATCGCCTGGCTCTGGCCATCGTGCCGGCCTCTCACAACCCGTGCAGCAGGTTCAGGACTTCCTTCACGACCTGGTCGGCAGCTTCAGGTGCGAAGCGGCTGCTCTCAACCTCGTAACCGCCGTCCTTGTATGCTTCGCGGATCGGCAAATACCCCGCCGCGCCATTGCAATGGGTGAACACAAGCGCGTGCGGGAAAGGTGAGCCGCGCTTGATCGCCGTTCCGATCGCGTTGAACGCCTCGCAACCGAGACCAACAAAGGCGATGTCGCCGACGCGACCGACCGCGACGTTGAGCGACCGGGTTGAGCCGGTCGGTGCAATTCCCTCTTCTCGTTCGGGCTTGCCGGGCAGAGTGAGCGTCTTGAAGGCCGTGCGGATGGGACCACGATCGGACGTGGCCTGCACACTCGTGGCAACCTTGACCACTTCCTCGCCGAGCATCGTGCCGAGCAGAACCGGCTCCGGGACCCAGCCGGCCTCGGTCTTGAATCCCGGGAGAACGCGGAACCAGGGGTCGATGTCGCCCGAGGCCCCGGCCAGCCCCGCGGCAATCAGACCATGATCCAGGTGTGCTTCGACGAACTGTTCGGCAAGCCCGTGCACATCTCCGCTGATCAGGAGGTTGCCCGGCCCCATCGATGTACTATGCGTGGGATACGCGAAAAGCAACGTCGTCGGTTGGTTGACGTCCACGGGCCGAATAACCAGCACCTGCACCTCGCGGTCGGTCATCGCTGTCGGGTTGCGGCCAAGTACGATCCGCATCTTTCCCGAACGATCGGTCACCGCCTGACGCCTGTTCACCCCGACCGGTGACCAGCCTGAACCATTGCCGATCCGCGCGGGGATCATGTGCTTGAGCGCCTGCTCGACGGCCATCGCCAACGTTGGGCCAAGCTCCTTCACGTAGGCGATGTTGCCTGGCATGCTTCGCCTTTCGTCAATACCCACGCTGGGTCCACTGTGGGTGTGTATGGCGGCAAGGAAGAGCTCCGAAGCTTCGAGGTGACACGCCGAGAGGATCGTCTGGCGAATCGTTTCGCTGGTCGACCCGTAGAGGCCCAGGAGGTCGGTCGACACGAGCACGAGTCGATGCCCATTTTGTTCGAAGGCGACGACTCGCGCGAAGAGCCGGTCGTGCACGCCCCGCGACAGTCCTTTGCGCCCGGCGTAGCCCCCCAGCGCGACCGGGACCTTGGGCGTGATGTCCACCCGCGCGCTCCCCGCCCGAAGGGGCGCATCCTGCCCCTTCGCGCGGCCCGGGAGCAGCAGGACCAGTCCCAGAATGACGCACGGAACTGCACCGCAAACACCACGCCACAGCTCACGGACTGCCATGATCTTGTTCCTCCATCCCGACGGTACTCGCCTGGAAACAGCAGGACTTGATCCC
This sequence comes from Isosphaeraceae bacterium, assembly GCA_049966735.1. Classification (GTDB taxonomy): domain Bacteria; phylum Planctomycetota; class Planctomycetia; order Isosphaerales; family Isosphaeraceae; genus Aquisphaera. The sequence goes on along the minus strand of JBMFUH010000548.1, from coordinate 1,303 downwards.
GCGCCTGATGGTGATTATCGCGCGTCGAAGAAGGTGGAGTAAGGGGCAAGCGGCCGACTTTGGGCCAGGAAAGCGCCCATCACATGCTGCCCGCGTTCAGATCACAAGGCGGCGGAATCGCGCCCAGCCGGCGACGACCTCATCGCGCCCCTCCGGCGGAAACCGTCACGGCTCACTCTTCGAGCGCGTCTCGAAGCAGCAGACCGCCATCCACGGTGAGCGTGGCGCCGGTGATGTAGTCGGCGTCATTCGAGGCGAGGAAGACCGCGGCACGGCCAATGTCGGCGGGGGTTCCCATCCGGCCCCAGGGGAGCGTCGGGCCTGCCTTGGCGATGAACTCGGTGCCAAAGGTGAGATGCTCCCCCGGCGTGTCGATCCAACCGGGCTCGATGACGTTGACATTGATCCGATGGCGGAGCAGCTCGACCGCGATCGTCCGGGCGAGATGGTTCAGCCCGGCCTTGGCCGCATTGTATGCGACGCTTCGCGCATAGGGACGCTGGGCATGAATACTCGATATGAATACAATCTTGCCACGCCCGCCCCGCTCGACCATGTGCCGCGCCACGGCCTGGCTCAGGGAGAAGCCGCCGGCCAGCGTGCCCTGCAACACCTGCTGGAAGACCTCGGGGTCGTATTCGAGGAAGTTCCCGCGCCGCGAGCAGGCTGGGTTGCTCACGAGGATGTCAATTCGCTCGAGCGCGGCGATCGACTCGCGGACGATCCTGCCGCACGAGTCATGGTCGAACGCGTCGCCCGCGACGAGCACGGCTCGCCGGCCAAGCCCTTTGATCTCTTGCACCACGGCCTCGGCCGTCTCGGTGTGCTCCCTGTCATTGACGACCACGTCCCCTCCGGCACGGGCAAGCTCGACGGCGCAACCGCGCCCGATGCCTTGCGCTGCACCAGTGACCAGTGCCTTCTTCCCGAGCAGCTTCATCAAAACCTCGTTTCTTTGCAGGAACGAGCCGTCCCAGGGGACAGCACGAAAGGGGCGGCAGCGTACATGATCATTCTTGCGTGGTCGGATCAACTTTTCTTGAACAAAATGCCATTCCCATGATGGGGGCCCCGAAAAAATGGGCAAAACGGCGCTCTGGACGGGACGGGGCGGGTTCCGTCACAATAGATGGCTCAAGCGGGAGCGTGTCCGCGGCTGGTGCCCGGCCCGGTCTTCAAAACCGGCGAGAGGTCGTGAGAGCGGCTTTTGGTGGGTTCGATTCCCATACGCTCCCGCCAAGTTTGGCGTTTTAGAGCGGTTTTCGGGTCGATCGCTCACCGTAGGGTCCGCTGTGCGGACCGA
>JBMFUH010000547.1:0-5156 GCA_049966735.1 Isosphaeraceae bacterium | reverse complement strand
TGGTTCGCCAGGACGCTTTTGCTGGTCGTCGTCGCCACATTCTGGCTGGGCTACCCGCTCGTCTGGACGGCGTTCGACCTCAATGGCCGGACGGCTTCATGGGGCGACTCGATCGGCCCGATTTCGTACCAGTTCTACGCGCTCCTTGCTTTTTCCGGACTCACCTTGCTCATGCTGCGCGGGCAAGAGAGCCAGCGGGAGCCCCGTCCCCGAACTTCCGCAGCATTTTGACTGATAAGAGGAACAAACCAAAAAGCGCATAGAACTGGTAGGAGATGACCGTCAGGTTCTCGATCGGCCGCGCCACGTGGCATTCACCGCCTGTTAGAATCCATACCACACGTGGGTCGAGCCAGACGCCGGCCACAATCAGGCCGAAAAGCCATCCGGCCGGCTGACCGGGCCTGATGTCTCGCCAGCACACCGCCAGTGGGACAAGGAGCAACAGAAGGTAATGCTCCCAGCAGATCGGCGAGACAAGAAGCATTGTTGTGACGGCCAGGCCGAACGCGCGGTCGTCGTTTTGTGGGGATCGAGAGCGCGATACGACCTGGGCCGCGAAGACCGACACCAAGCCCGCCGACGTCCAGTAGCCGGCACGGGCAAGCGCGGGGCTGTACCAGAGCGGCTCGGAAAGCGAGAAGATCCGTTCCTTCCACGGCGCTGGGTCGAAAAGTCGATACCAGAAGCCCGCCAGCGAATCGTTGGTCCAGCAGACACGGAACCAGTAGATTTCGGGAAGCACCGTGTGAAAGTACGTCCAATGTGTCTGCCAGCCGAACAAGGCGAGCGTGAGCCCCGTCAAAAGCGACGCGGAGGCGACGCCGGCCGCGACGACCGCCCATCTCCGCCGCAGCGCATAGTATGCCAAGAGAAAGGCAGGGAAGAGCTTGATGGCCGTGGCCGCGCCCAGCAGCACGCCGGCCAGGCGAGGCCGCCCGCTCCGCTCCGCCGCCCACGTACCGCACAGCAAGGGCAAGAGCACGAGATTGAGCTGTCCCTGGTACAATTGGTGGTGGAGCGAACCGCAGGGCAGGAGCAAGACCGCTGCCGGGAAGATCGCCCAACGCCGGAATGGGATTCTCAAGCTCCTGCCGACCATCCAGACGCTCAGCGCAAGCAAGGGAAGCGATAGGAGGTTCCAGACGAAGAAAGCTGTGTCGAAATCGAGCCGGGCCAGCGGCAGGACCAACAGCACCGACGCCGGAGGATGGGCGTTGATGAAGATCAAGTTGCGCGACACGTCCAGATGCATCCCCGTGAACCGCTGCATCGAGGCGACGAGGTCCCCGTAGATCGGCAGGCCGCTCAGGTAGCTCCTTGCCGACGACCACTCCTGGGCGAAATCCGGCAGACACGGCCGGGATCGCCAATCGCCGAGCGAGAGTTGTTCGACGAACCCCGGACCGAGGAAAACCGCCAGCCAGAGGGCCAGCGCCGCCCAGATCCAGCGCCGCTCGTCTGGCCAGACTCCCAAGGGATCCCAGGGCATCGCTGCATCGCTCCTTTCGCCGGGAGGGGCCCGGGGCGTGATTCCTCGAAAAAAAAAGTCGGGCCTTGACAGGGAGCTTCGTCGCTTATAAAAATCCAAGCGTTATTGACGTCGGGTCGGTCCCAGCGAGGGGTTCGGCCATGGAAACATTGAGTGCATCGCCGCGTCAGCATCGAATTGTCTTCTGGGCGGGCCTACCGCTCGCCGTGGGTCTTTTCCCGGTTGTGCTCGTTTTGCACGGATTGTTCACCGCAAATCATACCCCCCCCCCATTCGAATTTGACAGGTCCGGGAAGCGACTTTTTCCCTGTCGAGATCAGCCCCGACCCGATTGACTTCGGCGTGATACGGTGGGCGAGGGTGCCGAGAGCGCCCCTGTCGCTACGAAACGTGCGGAGCGATCCGCTGACCATTGACCGAATTGAGACGAGTTGCGAGTGCGTCAGCGTCGCACCGGTGCCCGTCGAAATCGGTCCCCGGCAAACACGCGTCGTGAGCGTGAGCTTCGACCCCTCCTCGGAGCCCGGTTTCGAAGGCGGCCTGGCCGTCCGGCTCACCGCCTATCTTTCCGGAGGGGAAGTCGCGTTCCGGACGACGGTGAACGCACGTCTGTGTCATAAGCAATAAGCACAGGTGATTTATGGCTGAGCTTTTGCAACCCGGGATGGCAAGGGCGGAGGCAGGGAGCCCGTCCGACGATATAGGACCCCGTACGACCGGCGGAGGGGAACCGGCCGCCATGACGTCGTCCGACCCGGCCAGGCAAACCCTGGGGCAAGGCGAGAGAAAAAGGCGCCTCAGTTTGGCGCTGAGCCCACCCGTGGCGCTCTTTGTCGCGACCAACGCCGTTCTTCTCGCGGCAGTCATCTGGGCGATGGTCGCCTTTGGCTCGCTCGACGCGGCCATTGGGTTTTATCTAAGGGGCATGACCTTGGTGCCCGACTCGCGGTGCAAAACGTTCGGCGCCGCCCGGCGCGGCAAAGACGTGCCCGTGAGCTTCACGCTAACGAATAATGGACGCCGATCGGTTCGCGTGCTCGGTTGCCAGGCGAGCTGCGCGTGCATGGTTCCGGAGGACCTGCCGTTTACCTTGAGGTCGGGCGAAAGCCGCGCCCTTTCCATCGCGGTCCGCAGAAGAGCCGGTCTCCCGGGAGAGGCAGACGAGGAGCCCTTCGACCAGGAGATCATTCTTTTCACGAGTGACCGCGCGCAACCCCAGGTCGCGCTGACGGTCAAAGGCAGTTTTCGGAATTGAGGCAGCCCCCCACATGGGAATGCCGCTGCGCCGTGTCAGGAGGCATTCCTCCGAGGGCGTTCCCCTCCATCCGTCACCGTGAATAGAAACATTTGACGATTTTGGTGTTCACTCGCTTACTGAGCTTCTAGTTTACGCATGCTGGCCGGTGCCAGCGAGGAAGACCCATGAACTCTTTACCCCGCCGAACCGGTGCTTTTGCTTCGGCCTGCTACATCGGCTCGGCTCTTTTCCTCAGCGTCGGCATGCTCGCCCTGGGCGACCAGCCGCTTGGCGCCAACGAAAGTCTGGAGTGGAACTGCAAGGTTCCCCCGAATTGTGGCTGGGGTAAGCCCAACGGCACGCACTGCCCCACCGGGTCGTGGTGCTACATGGACGTATGCCGTTACGACGGCTGCTATTGTGCCGAGGCTGGCACCCCTTCCGATCCCCAGAGGGTTGCTTGCGTTGGGTTCTAGTGGCCGGGGATCGTCAAGGCCCGGACCCATTCCGCCTCGTGCGAGCGGAGGTCGCCCATTCAGACACGTGCGGGCCGGACGCCCCTGGCACCGGGTGACCGGCAGGGCGGGGTGGCGTCTTCGGGAGGCGGCGACTTCCCTCTTGCCCGCGCGCCGTCCAACGAAGCGGGGGGAATCGCTGATGGATGGGTCTGTCGAGAGCTTTTCTCATCGGCTTTCCGGTCACAGCGGGTTTCGACTTCGGCCGCAAAGCGCGAAATGACCCCGGAGGTGGAACCATGACGCCGTGCCGACCCTGTACGAGGCCGCTCCTTTCCGTTGTTCTCGCGCTTCTGCTTCCCTATGTCCCCCGTGTCTCCGAGGCCTGTGACTCCCCCTCCCCGTCACAACCGGAATCGGGGGAGTTGCCCGCCATCGATTACCTGCACCGGTATCGTGAGGCGCTCCACAGGCTTCGGGAGATTTACCGCGACGTGAGGATTGAGTGCGTCGAGCGGGAGGTCGTGTGGGTCCGTGAGTCGTCTGAGCAGCCCCTCCGCCCCAAAGAGCACGTCAGCGAGATCTCCTACTCATGCAGCGACGGGAACGAGAGAATGCGCATCAGGAGGGAGGAGCCCCGCTTTTTTGATCGCGTGATCGTCAACGCGGTCGACAGGGAGTTCTCGGTGCGTCGCCAGACGCCGAGCGGCTCCTTCTTCCTGGAGCGGGTTTTTCGTAATGACGCGGAGTTGCAGCGTGACTTCAAACGGATGCGGGCAAAAATAAAGGATGCGCCGTTCAGTCCCCCTGGATTCCCTGCCTACTTGCCTTCCTTCCCTGATCTGATTGATTCACCGGACTTCCGGATAACCAAGGTCATTCGCGTCCCGGGGGAGGGGATGTCTCTCACCAGGTTGTTCTTTCATCACCCTCCGACCGCGGCGACGGTCCAGAGGGATGTGACGGGCTGGGTCTGCGTGGACCCCTCAAGGCTCTGGGTTATCCGCGAGTGCGAGTACGAAACCAGATTCCGGTACAAGCCCAAGGGGGAGAATGCGGGCTGGAAGGAGACCTTGGAGCAATACGGTGGGTCGGTGATCTATGCAGAGGGGGATGGAAGTCCGATCCCCATGAAAATCCGTTACAAATTGAAGCGCGGCGCCCGGCCGGGGGCCGACGAGAGCGAGTGCACGATCTCGCGTTTTGTCCTCGCCCCGACCGCGCTCGAGGAGTTCACGCTGGCGGCGTTCGGCCTGGGCGATTATGAGCTTTCGGCGACGGCCCTCAGTCGGCGGAGGAGCTACTGGACCGTTGCCGGTATCTTGGCCTCGTTGTCTCTCAGTGCCTTCCTCTTCTGGCTGGGCAAAAGAATCCAGAGACGACGGAGAGAAGGGGCGTCGCAGTCGCATGTAGCCGCGTCTGAGAGGACGGCCGATGAACGGGCTTCCTGAACGAACTCGATCCGCGGGACTGACGCTGATCGAGACCCTGGTCGTCATCTCGATCATCGGGGTACTCGTTGGCTTGCTGCTTCCTGCCGTTCAAGGGGCCCGCGAGGCGGCACGCCGCGCCCAGTGCGCCGCCAACCTCAAGCAGCTCGGGGCGGCGCTTCATCAGTATCACGACGCGTTCGGCGCTTTACCGCCGGGCAGGATCAAGTCGTACGACCCGCGATATTCCGGCCCCAATCCTCCATGTACCTCGTGGATCATCGACAAGAGCTTTGAAATCTTCACATTGCCATTTGTGGAGCAAACGGCGCTCTTCAACGCCATCAACCAGGACCTGGCCATCGTTTCGGCGGAGAACAGCACGGTCCACGCCGTTGTGGTTTCTATCTTCGCCTGCCCGAGCGACCCCGCGTCCGGGCGTCGACTTGGCCTGAACCCCGGCGCCCTGAAGGCGTACGGCGTCGCGGATCCCGCCCAGATGGTTTTCACGAGCTACGGCGGCTCGCTGGGCTCATTGCCCG
>JBMFUH010000546.1:0-5158 GCA_049966735.1 Isosphaeraceae bacterium | reverse complement strand
AGGATCGGCTTGGCCGCGGCGGTGTCCTTGGGATTGTCCAGCGCCGGGCGGCTGCTGCCGCGGATGATCGGAATCTCGTCGCCGGGGAACTTGTAGTGCGTGAGCAACTCCCGGAGCTCCAGCTCGACCAGCTCGAGCAGTTCCGCGTCGTCGACCAGGTCGATCTTGTTCAGGAAGACGACCATCGCCGGCACGCCGACCTGACGGGCCAGGAGAATGTGCTCGCGGGTCTGAGGCATTGGACCGTCGGCCGCGGAGACCACCAGAATCGCGCCGTCCATCTGGGCCGCGCCCGTGATCATGTTCTTGATGTAGTCCGCGTGGCCCGGGCAATCGATGTGGGCGTAGTGCCGCTTCTCGCTCTCGTATTCCACGTGTGAGACCGCGATGGTCACGGTCTTGTTCGCGTCGCGGACCGTGCCGCCCTTGGCGATGTCGCCGTACGATTTGATCTTGGCCTTGCCCTGCTCGGCCAGGACCGCAAGAATCGCCGCGGTCAGCGTTGTCTTGCCGTGGTCGATGTGCCCGATGGTGCCCACGTTGACGTGTGGCTTCGTTCTGGTGAAGGTTTCCTTGGCCATGTGCTATCGCGCCTCTACGGCATTCTGGAATCGAAGTCAAAAGGGCGGGTACATTGAAAGCAGCCCCTTCCCGCCAGCACGGTCCATTTCGGACGGCTCTCCCGACGGTCGGGGCGAACCGCCAGGCACGTCAATCGTGACGCCCGAAGCTTGGGCAACCGACCCAAGAGCTGCCGCTGGGACTTGAACCCAGGACCTCGTCCTTACCAAGGACGCGCTCTACCGACTGAGCCACGGCAGCAAATGTTTCTTGTACTGAAGCTGGACTCTTTCCTCACCTCTCAGGTTCAAGCCACTTTCGGTCTTACCAATGCTCCCAGGAATCCATAAGCCGAAAAGCGGGTGATGGGAATCGAACCCACGCAGCCTGCTTGGAAGGCAGGGGCTCTACCACTGAGCTACACCCGCGTGAAATCCGCGCCCGCCCGTGGCGCTTCGGCCGCTCTCTTGGGCCAGAGGACCTTCGGGACGGGAACTCGCAACCCGGTGTCCGCATTGATGTTATCTGCTGAATTCTCCTGTCGCTTTCGGACCCCGGGGCTGGGACTCATGAAACCTTCCATGCCACTCTTATGAGCATGGGTGGAGCAGGATTCGAACCTGCGAAGGCAGTGCCACCAGATTTACAGTCTGGCCCCTTTGGCCGCTTGGGTATCCACCCGTCTTGGGTTTGTTTGCCGCCGGTCGGTTCGGACCTCGTCAGTCCAAGCCGGACTTAGCGGCGATGACCGCCCGTGTCGTGCGACAGAGCTGGCGGTGAGACTCGAACTCACAACCTACGGTTTACAAAACCGTTGCTCTGCCGATTGAGCTACGCCAGCAACCAGGGCCGTGAAATTACTTACTATACCGTCTGTTGGAACGAAAGCAAGAGACTTCCCGGATCGATCAGGCGCACACCGATCGGAGCGAAGGAGTATCCTAACGATTCACCTGGCCCAGAGGCAAGGGGCGATGGGTGAAAAACCCGGTTGGCCAGAGCTGGGCTACGGCAGGTAGACCCGTCCCGCGCCTCGAAGCACCTCGATATCGAGGATGGTCTCCAGCAACCGCTCCGCGACATGTTCCGCGTAAAGACGGTCCGTGAAGATTCGAGCAGGATCGGAGATCGTCAATACGGGAAGGCATGAATCAGTGTTCTCTAAGCGAATCGCTGCCTCAAGGGAATCGGGTCCCTCATCGTTTCGATTGCCAGTGATCGGGACGACATCCCGGTGCTGGCAGGAACGCCAGAGAACGACGTCCGAGACGTCTTTGGAGAGGTTAAGCTGGTCGAAAGTCATGATCTCGACATCCAGGCCAGTCCACAGCTCTTGCCATGACGGAGTCTCCAGCACGTACACGAGGGCCTTGAGATGCCCCTCGACGTTTCCATCAGCCATCAAGCTTGGCATCGCTCTGCCCTTCGACACGCCGCGCTCGAAGCTGCTGCAAACGAGATTGCAACTTTGCATGCGCAACTGCTAGTTTGGCCCGGACTTCGGGGGGGTTTCCCTGAGCGATTCTCTCCTTGATTCTCCTGGCGACAGCCTGAACCTCTTCCTGATGGGTTTCAATATAATGACGCGCGGCGCGGACCTGGGCGGTTCCCAGGTTCAGGACGACCGCGATCCCCTTGTCGTCCCATCCTGCCTCCAGATAGTCCAGGATGTCGAAGACCGTGATGCGCGTGCCCGCGATTTCAGGTCCACGTCCGCGGTCGATGATGGCGGGTTCCATTGGCGATCCTCCCGGTGCATTTTATTCCCGAAGTCAGGACGAAACCAAGGTCAACGCGCTCCGGTTAGTCTCCGCTCTCATGAAACGGCTTGTGCTCCTGGAAGAGCTTGAGCCGCGACGCGTGCTCCTTCTTCTCATCCCCTCCCAGCTCGATCGCCCGGCTTTCCCATTTGATCGCCGATTCAAAGTCGCCGGCCTCGGCGCAGGCCGCGGCCAGGGTGTCGAGGTCATTGGCTTCCTTCCACTGACTCAGCTCGCACGCCTTCGTCGCCAGGCCCACGGCCTTCTTCCCGTCCCGATACCGAGCGTCCGGGCAGGTTGCGTGCAGCCATGCCAGGTAATTAAGAAACTCGTGGTTCTCGGGAGCCAGGCGAATGGCCTCGGCATGGTCGGTGACGGCCTTGTCGTACTGCTTCTTGCAGATCCACAGGTCGGCGCGTTCGGAATAATAGTTTGCATTCCTGGGATTGATCCGGATGGCCTCCGTGAATTCGGCGATGGCCTGATCGTAGGATTTGCGGTCCCAGAAGATCTCGCCACGATACTGGTGAGCCTCATCCAGTTGTGCATCGAGCCGGATTGCTTCGTCGACCTCGCGCGTGGCCCGATCGTAATCCTTCCTGTCGTAGAGAACGCCGCCCCGGAACAGGTGAGCCTTCGCATTTCGAGGTTCAAGTCGAATTACCTGGTCGCAGTCGCTCAGTGCTCCGTCATAATCCTTCTTGACCCACCACAAAATCTTGCCCCGTTCCATTAGCGCTCCGACGTATTGAGCATCCAGGCGGACGGTCTCGGAATAATCCGCAAGGGCCTTGTCGGATTCCTTCTTGGCAGACCACGAGAGGCCCCGGCTGTAGAGGGAGTTGGCGTGTTGAGGATTGAGACTCAGAGCCTGGTTGAGATCGGCGATGGCACGGTCGTAATCCTTCTTTTCAAGCCAGCAAATGCCGCGACTGGAGAAGGCCATGGCGTTGGTGGGGTCGCGTTCGACCGCTGTGGAAAAATCCGCGATGGCTCGGTCGCATTCTTTCTTGGCGTACCAGGCGCGACCTCGATTGTAGTACGTCGAGGCGAGGCTGGGATTGAGCTGGATCGCCTCGTTGAAGTCGCTCAGAGCTCGATCCGGCTCTCCTTTTGCCAGCTTCAAGACGCCACGCGAGCTGTAATACTCAGCAAACCACGGATAGAGCCGGATCACCTCATCCAGATCGCCGATCGCTCCGTCGTGGTCCTTGAGATCGTGCCGCAGGATGGCCCTCATCTCGCGAAAGTCGGGATCTTGAGGATGGGCTTCGATCTGTTGCGTGAAAAACGCGTCGGCCTGGTCCCCGGGAACGACTGTATCCACCTTCGCCCAGCCGCGCTGATTCCACTCCTCCAAGCGTAGCCAGAGCCAATGGCCCTTGACCTGCTCCACGCGATAAAAACCAATGGATTTCGGCTCGATGACCTGCGACTGGATCTTGAGCTGGAAGTCAGGCGACCTGGGAATCACCCGCTTGCCGACCCATTCGTTACTTGCCTCGGCCGACAGCAAGGCCGGGCCTGCCGAGAGCGCCATCAGCCCAATCGAGACGATCCCAACGACCTGGGAGGCCCGTCGTCGCTTGTTCGATCGCCTGCATCCACTGCTTCGAGCGGTCCGCAGGATCGCCATGGAATCACCCCTCCCTGATCTGCCACCCGCGGAAATGAGGTTATTCTGCGCAAGAATCGGAGCGAGTCGAGGGCGAGATTCATCAAAAGCGTCCACGTTGGCAAATCTGCGCGGGGACGCTGGCGTCATGGGAGGTAGAAGATTCGGTCGCGCCAGTAGTCAGCGTCGCGATCATCGGCCAGGACGAACAACCATTCGACGAGCTCTCGGACCGGGCAGGGAAGACGAACGAGGAAGATGCCGGGTGACTGGTTTCCCGCTTGAAGGTGTTGGGCAAGATAGATCGGCATTGTGTGGATGTCCGTCGAGACGCGGATGAACCCGTTGCGCTCTGCCCACAGCAGGATTGCAGGATCTTGGCTCCCGAGCGGGAGCTCAGGGCTGTCGCCCACACGGGTGATCTCGATTGGCTCCTCCGTCATGCCATTGGCCACGGCGACCGCATCCCAGACCGGTCCCCGCAGGTTCTTGTCGAGCACGAAGCGAACGGGCATCGCTCAGAAATCCCGCAGAGCTTGCTGGGCCTTTCGCTCTTCCATCAGTCTGCGGATTCGGAGTTGCGCTGGACTCGGTACGGATTCGGCCTCCTGCCGATCAAGCTCGGCACGATACTCCTCGACATAAGGGTTGACGAGGTGACGGTTACCGCGATCAAAGGAGAGAATCCCACGGATCTCATCAAGAGACAGGGTCGGTAGCTCCTCGAGAATTTCCTCGGGCGTACGCCCCGCAAGATGGCGCTTCATCACCGAATACAGCCCGATCCGATGCCCCACGACGCGGATCTCGCCGTCGGGGTGCCAGTGGAGACACGAAGGCAGGCACGCGATCAGCGGAATCATCGCGTGTGGAGGAGCCATCTCGATGTTCACCTCGCTCGTGAGGCAGGGGTCGCTCAGAGCATCGGCAGCTCGAGCTTCTGCTCGCCGGCGATCTTGCGGAGCTTGTCGACGCCGCGGGACTCGATCTGGCGGACCCGTTCCTTGGTGATGCCCAGCTCGCGGCCGAGCTGTTCGAGGGTGCGTTCGGCGTGGCCGCCCAGGCCAAACCGGCTGGTGATGATCAGCCGCTCGCGGTCGTCGAGCCGGTCGAGCATCCCCTTGATGGCCTCCTGCATGCGCTTGAGCGAGTTCTCGTACTCGTGCTCGTCGGTCCGGTTGTCGGCGGCGGCCTCGAACATCTCCTCATGGCCGGTGACGAA
>JBMFUH010000545.1:0-5159 GCA_049966735.1 Isosphaeraceae bacterium | reverse complement strand
CACAGCAGCAACGGTGTCTTCCCGATGGGTGGTTCGAACAACAACACACAGCTAGGGCGAACTCCGCCGTATGACGACTGGTGCAACTGGAGTGCCCAAGCCCTGATGCTGGGCTACATGGAGCAGCAGCCCCTGTACAACGCCATCAACTTCTTCTTTGCTACCTCCGACCGCGGCGGCTTGACCGTATGCAACTCGACGGTCTACGCCACGATGGTCAACTCCTACATGTGCCCGTCGGACCCGTTCGTCGGCATCAAGAGCAACAACCTGAATAGTTACATGGCGTGCTACGGCACGACCATACATAACCCCGACTACTGGCCCGGCTGGACCCAGCAGGGGAGCAGCGGCATGTTCGCCATCTGGATGTCGTACGGTATCGCGGACTGCACCGACGGCACATCCAACACCCTGGCATACTCCGAAGCCATGGTGGGCAACGGCCAGTACAATACCTACTACAAGGGCAACGGATTGATGAACGCCGGCGGATCGATGAACTATTACTTGTACGACGCGTCAACTTTTCTCATGATAGGGTCTAGCCCCGCGTCCAACCCCGTGCTCCAGCAGCTTCAGCTTTGTTCCTCGCAGTACACGCCGACCACCGTGAACCTGGGCAACATCACTCCGCGCCGCGGCTACCGCTGGCAAGAGGGCATTCCCGGGTTCTCGATGTTCAACGTGCTCCAGGTGCCCAGCGATCCGCAGTACCCGATCAACTACTGCCGCACCTCCTGTACTCGCGGCTGCAACATGGACTCGGGCTTCTCCGCCCCGGCCAGTAGCTGGCATCCTGGCGGCGTCAACGCCCTGTTTGCCGACGGCCACGTGCAGTTCGTCAAGAGCTCGATCATGCGGCAAACCTGGTGGGCCCTGGGCACGCGGGGCAACGGCGAAGTCATCACCGCCAACTCCTACTGACATCTTCCAGGGAACTGCGCAACCGCAAGAACGCCCCGCTTGCCATTCACCAGGTTGGAAGGCGGGCGTTTCTTGTTGGGCATCCAGTTCACAACCTTCGAGACTCCTCGCTTGACCCCCGCGCCTCAGTCCGCTCGCCCCGCCAGCAGAAACGCCAACAGGTCGCGGAATTCCCGCGGCGAAAGCGTCTGGGTTACGTTGTCGGGCATGATCGACGTGGGCTGGGGCTTGCGCTCGTCGATCTCTGACGGCTTGACGTCGATCCGCTTCCCATCGCCATCAGCAAACATGAGCATCCCTTCTGACGATTCGCCCAGGAGCACACCCGAGAAGACCGTTCCATCGGTTCGCGCGACCGACCAGGCGACGAACTGAGGCGCGATTTCCAGGCTGGGCTGGAGGATCGACTGCACGAGCCTGCGCCGGTCCATCCCTTTCGCCAGCCGCGTGAGATCGGGCCCCGCGCGTCCGCCCCGGCCATCGACCTGATGGCAGCGATAGCAGCCCGGCCCTCGGGGATGGTAGAAGATTCGCTCGCCCTCGGCCGCGTCGGCCTTGCCTTCCAGCTTCTTCAGCCAGGCGTCGAGATCCTGGACGGGTGGACGGCTTGGGTCGGTCTTCGCGGCGGAAGCGGTCGCGGGCGAACCGGCATTCCTCTCGGCCAGACCCAGCCGTGCCCAGGCGCGAAGCGATTCGGACTCGTGGCCGTCGTTCGCGATCTTGCTCAGGATCTCGAAGCGCCCGGGCAGAGAGCCGGAGCCGAGCGTGCGGATGGCCTCGAGCCGGATCGCCGGGTCCGGAGCATCGAGGAATTCCTGCAACAAGCTGACCGTCAAGACGGGATGATCGGGGCGCAGCATCCGCAGACCGCGGCGAATCACCGCGGGCGACGTCTGGGAGTCTTTCAGGAGCGCGGCGATGTACTCCTCGCCAGAGACTTCCTCGCTCGGCGCCCGCTTCCTCGCATCGAGCATCTCCAGGGCCGCGAGCGTTCCCTCGAAGACCTGTCGCGTCGTTTTGCCCGCGGCCAGCTCCCGCATGAGCCTCGGGCGATGTTTCGCCAGACGCTCCTCACCGACCCACTGAATGGCCGCGAACCGGATCGTGGGATCGGGATCGTCGAGGAACCTCGGAACCAGCGAACGGACTTCGGGCTTGCCCGATTCGCGGAGGATCAGGAGCGCCCCGATCCGGTGCGCCGGCTCAGGATCGTCCGCAAGCTTCTTGATATCCGAAAATGGCAACGACTGCTTCAACCCCATCCGCGCCGCCTGCTGGAGGAACGGATCGTCCGACTCGAGCGCCTTGAGGAGCTTTCCTCTGGCTGCCGGATCGGCCGTGCGCCGCAAAGCCTCGGCTTGCGCGACGGGCGACTCATCGCTCGCGGGCCTGTGAACCACCGAGACCGAGGACTTGACCGGAGCCGAGGAACGCTTTCTCAGTCGCCAGACTCTTCCCTTGCCGTGCAGCTCGTACGACTTGTCAACCCAATCGCTGAAGAAGAGCGAGCCGTCGGGTGCACAGGAGATCCCGACCGGCCGGAAGTCGTCTCCGCCGACGACCACCGGTTCCATCATCGATCGGAACGAGGCCCCGCGCGGTTGAAGTCGATACTTCTCGATCCGATAATCGCCCCAGGAGGTCACGAGCAGCGTTCCGCGATAATCCTCGGGCAGGTTGCTGGCCTCGTACGCGAGCACGCCGCAGGGAGCTTCGCCGGTCCCCGCGACCATGGGCAAGGTCCCCGGCAGCTCGCCGTTCCAGGCCGTGAACGGGTGCAGGCCCTTGCGGCCGTTGCGGAAGCGATAGCCGTAATCGCCCCCCTCCACGATGTGCAGCAGCCGGCACGGCGGCCGGGAGTCGGGGTCGTTGTCCACCGCGAAGAGGTTGCCGAACGCGTCGAACGCGACGTGGAACGGGTTCCAGAACCCCGTGGCGATCCGCACCAGCTTCGTGCCGTCGGGCCGGCAGCGGTAGATGTTTCCTCCCTCGCCGCCGCCGGTCAGCGTGGTCCCATCGTTGCCCTTCAGCCGGTAGCTCGCACCGAGGTTTTCGCCCAGGCCGAAGTAGACGTTGCCCGCGGCATCGAAGGCGAAGCCCGAGAGCCCGTTGTGAGGATAATCGCCGGGCGTGTCGAGCCGGACGATCGGCCTGGGCACGCGCGAGGCGGCCTCGCCATCGGCCTTGCCGTCGCCGTCGCGATCCCAGAGGCGATAGAGCGCGTACCGCGTGGCGAGGAAGAGCGTGCCGTCGCGCGCGAAGGCGAGATTCATGGTGAACCTCGTCCCCTCGAAGAACGTGCCCACGCGCTCGAATCGACCATCGCCATCGACATCCTCGAAGATCCGGACCCGGTCCGCCGGCGGCCCCTTGTAATCCTTGGGTCGGAAATGAGTATGGCTTTCGATGACAAAGACACGCCCCCGCGCATCGACCGCCAGCCCGGTCGGCGTGACGATCACCGGCTCCCGGGCAATCTGCTCGAAGACCAGCCGCGCATCGAGGGAATGAGGAGGGGCGGACGTTGCGGCAGCAGGCCCCGCCTGGACGAGAGCAAGGGCAAAGAAGAGCGCGGGGCCAGTCATGCAAGTGCTCCGGAAAACGAGAGACGTGATCAATTGAGTCCCGGGCAGTATAACCGGCGGGCCAGCCCACCCGCCAGGCAACAACACTGTGGATCGACATCTTCCTTGCCGGGAGCGGCCCGTTCCGTCGGCCTGCGGCAGGTGCTAAGATGTGACGAACTCGGGTCATGGCTCGAACATCCGAAGATTTCAGCAAGCCTGACCTTCTCCATCCAAGACCAGAACAGATGGGAGAGTGACGATGCAACTGGAACGCGGAACGCTGTCGCGGCGGGGGTTCATCGATCGGTCGCTGGCCGCGCTGACGATCGGCGCGGGGCTGCCCTTGTGGTACGCCCGCGAGGTCGTCGCCAGCGAGGAAGGGCGAGCCTCGGCCGCGCGGGATGCCCGCAAGCGCGGGCCCAACGACCAGCTCGTGATGGGGGCCATCGGCGTCGGCGGCCAGGGGACCGGCGACATGAAATGGGCCAAAAGCAAGCCGGGGGTCAAGTTCGTCGCGGTCTGCGACGTCGATGCGGCACGGCGGAAGAAGGCCGCCGAGATTATCGGCAAGGACTGCCGGCAATATGGCGACTTCCGCGAAATGCTCGACAAGGAGAAGCTCGACGCCGTGACCATCGGCACGGTCGATCACTGGCATGCCCTGACCGCCATCGCGGCGATGAAGCATGGTTGCGACGTCTACTGCGAGAAGCCCCTCACGCTGACGATCGAGGAAGGCAAGGCCATGGTCAAGGTCGCGCGGCAGCACGATCGCGTCTTCCAGACCGGCAGCCAGCAGCGCTCCGACGCCCGCTACCGCCTGGCCTGCGAGCTGGTCCGCAACGGCCGGATCGGCCGGGTGCACACCGTCGAGGCCAGGATCGGCGACAACCCCGTGGGCGGCCCGTTTCCCGTGGTTCCCGTTCCCAAGGAACTGGACTGGAACTTCTGGAAAGGCCCCACGGCCGACGTGCCCTATGTCAAGGAGCGTTGCCATTACGAGTTCCGGTGGTGGTATGAGTACAGCGGCGGCAAGATGACCGACTGGGGCGCCCACCACAACGACATCGCCCAGTGGGGCCTGGGAATGGACGGCACCGGACCGATCTCCGTGACCGCGACGGGCGTGAGGCCGTCCAGGAAGCCGAACTCGTACAACTGCCATCCCCACTTCGCCATCAGTTACCTCTACGCCAACGGCGCGCGACTCGTCACCACCAGCGACGGCGAGAATGGCAACCGGTTCATCGGCGATCGCGGCTGGATCTTCGTCAACCGCTCGCGAATCGAGGCCAGCGACCCCAAGATCATCGAGGAGCCACTCCCGACCAGCGCCCATCGTCTGTATAAATCAGATGATCACATGGGCAATTTCATGGATTGCATCAAGAGCCGCGGGCGGTGCATCTGCGACGTGGAGGTCGGTTACCGCTCGGTCTCGGTTTGCCACATCGGGGCGATTGCATTGCGGCTGGGAATCCCGCTGGACTGGGACCCCTCGCGCGAGCACTTCGTGGGCCCGCGCGCGGAGAAGGGCAACGCCATGCTCTCTCGCGAGATGCGGTCGCCGTGGAAGCTAGAGGTCTGAGGGTCCAGCCTAGATAACTCTTCACTAGAGCGGTTTGCTCATGCGTTGCTTACAGCTTTCAAGGGATACCGTTGTGA
>JBMFUH010000544.1:0-5173 GCA_049966735.1 Isosphaeraceae bacterium | reverse complement strand
CGCTCGGCAGCTATCCCCCCGCGCTGTTCATCGGTGGCAAGGGCAACGTCGTGACCTATGTAAGCGGATGGAGTGTGAACAGCCGCCTCCTTCCCTTCATCGAGCAGGCAGCCCTCTTTAATGCGATCAATCAATCAAGCTCGATCGCGTCACCGGACAACACGACCATCATCACCCAGGCAATCTCGTTGTTCATTTGTCCCAGCGAGGTCAACCCCCAGCCCTACGATATCGGTTCGGTACCGACCAGCCTCTCAAGCTATGGCTGGTGCGAGGGAGACTGGTACGTATGGGGAGGCATTCCCGGCTACCCCGCGCGGTGTGCGTTCAGTCCCAACCGCTGTCGGCGAATCTCCGAGTTCGTGGATGGACTGAGCACGACCCTCATGGCGGCGGAGGTCAAGTGCCGCCAGCCGCAACTCCTGAACTGCGCCGCTCTCGTGAACCTGATGAGTCCCAGCTCGCCATTCCCCTCTTCTCTGCAGCCTGGGCAAGTGGTTGCGGAGATTGCCGACCAGGGCATCCTCACCGAATCCGGACACACTTGCTGGGCGGACGGACAGGTCGCGCAGTGCGGAGTGACCACTGCCTGGAAACCCAACACCCCTGTCTCCGCGAGCGAAAGCGAGGGCAAGGATCCTGGCACCGGCGGATCAGCGCAATCATACGACGTCGATCTGATCGGCATGCCTGAGTCCAGCGGAGGGCCGACTTACGCCGCTTCGATCAGCCGAAGCTACCACCCCGGCGGCGTCAACGTACTCTTCGGTGATGGCAGCGTGCACTTCGTCAAGGACAGCACCAACGGCGAAACATGGCGCGCGCTCGGCACGGTCAGTGGTATGGAGGTCATCAGCAGCAACCAGTACTGAAATCGGGCAGTCCACCGGGAGGAGGCGCCGCTGTTTCTGTCACTCGCCGGCCCCCTGCCGTATCCGAAGAGCCGGACTTATCAGCACTTGCCAGCCTTCCTCGCCTCAATGTAGATTGACACTGGTTTGGTGCCGCCCTTGGGGACGGCACTTGATAGCGGAGCGTATCATGGTTGAGCGGGGAACAGAGTCCTGATGAAGCCATCTCCCGACTCCCCCGCGCTGGAGACCTACCTCCTCGGGCATGTCGACTTCGCTGAAGTCCAGTTGCTCCAGCGGCGCCTTGTCTACGAACTGGGAGAACGCGGAGAGGCCTGCCTGATTCTCTGCGAGCACCCACCGACGATCAGCGTGGGGCGATCGGGCAGCAGGGCTCATATCCGTCCCGACGATGATTCGCTCCGGGGCATGGGGATTGGAGTTCACTGGGTCAACCGGGGGGGCGGCTGCGTGCTGCATCTCCCCGGACAGATCTCGGCCTACCTCGCCATGCCGTTGCGACCGCCAGTCCTGACCCTTGCCGGCTATCTCTCCGGGCTGGAGCAGACCCTCCTGGCAGTCCTTGACGAATTCAACCTGCGAGGCGAGGTTCGCCCCGATCATACGGGCGTCTTCCTCGGCAGGGCGCGCGTGGCAACCGTCGGCGTGGCCGTCAACCGCTGGATCGCCTACCATGGATTCAGCCTGAACGTCGGCCCCTGTCTCGACCTGTTTGACGTACTCGATGAACCGGGCATCGACGGGGCGCCGCTGCGCCAGACGTCCATGGAATCTCGATTGCAGCGGCACATCCCGATGTCCAGGACGCGCGAAGCGATCATCCGTCACCTCCAGCGGGTCTTCACGCTGGAGCGGCATCACCTTTACACGGGCCACCCCTTGATTCGCCGCAAGGTTCTGTCTCATGTCTACACTCCCAGTCCTGGATGATCACGCTGGTTTGCCGCTCTCACACACGGCCGACGACGACGCGCCGGGCCGCCCGCGGCGTTTGCCCCCCTGGCTCAAGCAGCCGATTCCCAGGTCGGGGGGAACGTACTACACCCAGGCGCTCATCGCCGAGCTGGGCCTGGAGACCATCTGCGAGAGCGCCCGCTGCCCCAATCGCGCCGAGTGCTGGACCCGGCGCACGGCCACGTTCATGATCCTGGGCGAGACGTGCACGCGGCCCTGCGGCTTCTGTGCGGTGAAGCGAGGCAAGCCCGAGGCGGTCGCCGTTGACGAGCCCGAACGCGTGGCCGAGGCCTGCGCTCGCCTGGGCCTGCGGCATGTCGTCATCACGTCGGTGACACGGGATGATCTGCCCGACGGCGGTGCCGAGCACTTTCGCCGCTGCGTGTTTGCGGTCCGCGAGCGGACCGGCGCGACCATCGAGGTGCTCACG
The DNA here is from genome assembly GCA_049966735.1 of Isosphaeraceae bacterium. GTDB lineage: Bacteria > Planctomycetota > Planctomycetia > Isosphaerales > Isosphaeraceae > Aquisphaera. The sequence goes on along the minus strand of JBMFUH010000544.1, from coordinate 2,917 downwards.
CCCGACTTCGACGCCCGCCCCGACTGCCTCGACCTCGTCCTCTCTGCCCGCCCCGAGGTCTTCAACCACAACCTGGAGACCGTCGCCAGGCTCCAGCGGCAGGTCCGCCGCAAGAGCCAGTACGACGTCAGCCTGAACGTCCTGCGGTACGTGAAGACGGCAAGCCCGAGCACTCTTACCAAGAGCGGGCTCATGCTTGGCCTGGGCGAGACCACCGAGGAGATCGTCGAGACCCTGGCCGACCTGCGGTCCGTCGGCTGCGACCTCGTGACCCTGGGCCAGTATCTCCAGCCCTCCCCGCGACACTTGCCGGTCACTCGCTACCTTCCTCCCGACGAGTTCGACAAACTGGGCAAGCTCGCCCGCTCGCTCGGCTTCCTCGACGTGGCCAGCGGCCCATTCGTCCGCTCCAGCTACCATGCCGACGAGATGGCACGCCGAGAAGCCGCCCCGGCTGATTTATCCACTTCCTTCTCCCTTGAGGAGAAGGTGCCACGCATTGGCGGATGAGGGCCGTCGCGGCCCCCCCGGCTGGCCCTCACCCGGTCTTCGGCCACTCTCTCCCGCGGGAGAGGGTTTCGAAGCCTGCTCCCCTTGCTCCGCGAGCACGAGCTTGGGACAATCATGAGAGTTCACCGCGAACCGCCGCGATGGGTTCCGGGTCCGGATGTCACGGAATGCGATCGCGAAACGCCACCGGTCCCACCCGATGCAACGGGGCCGCGAGGGGACCGAAACCCAACCGGCAGCCCTTCCGCCTCGCCGGTTCACGCCAAGAGATAGATAAAGGTTGATCGGGCATGCCAGAGACCCTCTTTCAGAAAGTCTGGAACCGCCATGTCGTGACCTCGACCCCCGAGGCCACCCTGCTTTACATCGACCGCCATCTCGTGCATGAGGTCACCAGCCCCCAGGCCTTCGACGGCCTGCGCCTGGCCGGTCGGCGTGCCCGCCGGCCCGACCTCACGTTCGCCACGCTCGACCATAACGTCCCGACCGACAACCAGCTCGACATCCGCGACCCGCTCTCCCGCCGTCAGGTCGAGACCCTCCGCGCCAACTGCCTTGAATTCGGGATCACCCTTTACGACATCAAGAGCGGCCGTCAGGGCATCGTCCACGTGATCGGTCCCGAACTGGGGCTCACGCTTCCCGGCACGACCATCGTCTGCGGCGACAGCCACACCAGCACCCATGGCGCCTTCGGCGCCTTGGCGTTCGGCATCGGCACCAGCGAGGTCGAGCACGTGCTGGCCACGCAGACCCTCTGGCAAGGCCGGCGTCCGCCCTCGCTGGGCGTCGAGGTCACCGGACGGCTCCCCGCCGGGCTCGAACCGAAGGACGTCATCCTGGCGGTGATCCAGTCCATCGGCACCGGCGGCGGCACCGGCCACGTCATCGAGTACTTCGGTCCGGCCATCAGGGCGATGTCGATGGAAGGGCGGCTGACCGTCTGCAACATGTCCATCGAGGCAGGCGCCCGCGCCGGCCTGATCGCACCCGACGACACCACCTTCCAGTACATCGCCAGTGGCGAGCGTCCCTTCGCCCCTCGCGGCCAGGCACTCGACGCCGCCATCGCCGACTGGAAAACCTTGCGTACCGACGATGTCTCCGCGTTTGACCGACGGGTGACGATTGACGCCTCGTCGCTGGTGCCGCAGGTGACCTGGGGCACCAACCCCGCGCTCACCGTCGACGTGACGGGCCGCGTGCCGGAACTGGCCGAGCTGCCCGCGCCGGTGCGCGACGACGCCCAGCGATCGCTCGAATACATGGGGCTGAAGCCCGGAACGCCCATCGATCAGATTGCCGTCGACGTCGTCTTCATCGGCTCCTGCACCAACGGACGCATCGAGGACCTGCGGTCCGCGGCCCAGGTGTTCAAGGGACGCAAGGTGGCCCCGGGAGTGCGGGCGCTGGTCGTGCCGGGCAGCGAGCAGGTCCGGCGTCAGGCCGAGGTCGAGGGACTCGACCGCGTCTTCGCCGAGGCCGGCGCCGAGTGGCGCGAGGCCGGTTGCAGCATGTGCCTGGCGATGAACCCCGACCGGCTCCAGCCCGGCCAGCGCTCCGCCAGCACCAGCAACCGCAACTTCGAGGGCCGCCAGGGGCCCGGCGGCCGTACCCACCTGGTCAGTCCCTCGATGGCCGCGGCCGCGGCCGTGACCGGCCGCTTCACCGACGTCCGCGGGCTTCTGTCTAACTAGGATACACACTTGGATCCGTTCATTATTCATCGCGGCCGCATCGCCGTCCTCGACTGGACCGACGTGAACACCGACCTGATCATCCCCGCGCGCTACCTGAAGCGGATCGAGCGCACCGGCTATGGCCCTTTGCTATTCGCCGACAAACGCTATGCGCCCGGGGGCGCGCCGCCGATTGACAACCCCGACGCGCACGGCCCGCTCGACCCCAATTTCCCCCTGAACCGCCCCGACTACAACGACGCGACCATCCTCGTGGTCGGCCCCAACTTCGGCTGCGGCTCGAGCCGGGAACACGCGGTCTGGGCCGTCTCCCAGGCGGGCTATCGCGCGCTTCTCGCGCCGGGCAAGGATGAGGGTTTTGCCGACATCTTCGAGGGCAACGCCTACAACAACGGCCTGCTGCCCATCGAGCTCGCCGACTCCGACTGGCAATCGCTCGTGCAGGCCGGCAAAGAGCCCGGCAGCGCCCTCCTGACCATCGACCTCAAGTCGCAGACCCTCACGCTCGAGCGGGCCGACGGCTCTCGCGCCGCGTATTCCTTCACCGTCCCCGAAGCCCAGCGCCAGCGGCTCCTGGTCGGCCTCGACGCCATCGCCGAGACCCTCGTCCACGAACCCGACATCCGCCGGCACGAACAACATGCCCCGGCCTGGATTGGCCTGCTCCCCGGAAATTGGTCCAGCCGAAATGGGAGTCCTCCGGTAGA
>JBMFUH010000543.1:0-5180 GCA_049966735.1 Isosphaeraceae bacterium | reverse complement strand
CGTGATCATGATCGAGAACTGCGTCCGGCGACTGTCGGGTCACGGACTGCCCGAGGACCGAGAGCGCCCTTTGCTCGACGTGCTGCGCGACGCGGCGGTCGAGGTGCGGAAGCCGACGATGTTTGGCGAGCTGATCATCACGATCGTCTACCTGCCGATCCTGGCGCTGCAAGGCATGGAGGGAAAGCTCTTTCGGCCGATGGCGCTCACGGTCATCTTCGCCCTGGCCGGCTCCATGGTGCTCTCGCTCACGCTGATGCCCGTGCTTGCCTCGCTCGTCTTGCGGCGAACCCACGACCCGGAGCCGCGATTCCTCGCGCTTTGCCGGCGACACCGCGTGACGACCTCGTTCGGCATCGCCGTGCTGGCGATCTGCCTGCCGCTGGTCCTGCTGCTCCGGAGTCTCGGCGTCTCCCTGTCGGGCATCGGCCATCCGCTGGCTGTTTACGCCATTCTCCGCGAGCATCTGGCGATCGAGGAGCTGATCCTCTTGCTCTTGATGCCCGCCGCGCTCCTGGCGCTCTGCCTCACGGCTCTCCTTCTGGGCGGCCCGGTTCAAGAGAGAGAGGTGTTCCTGGTTCGCTGGGCCAGGGCCTGTTACGAGCCGGTCCTCCGCCGCGCCTTGCGTCATCCTGTTTTGACGATTTGCATTGCCTCCGCATTCTTCGTCCTGAGTGTGTGGATCGCCCGGGACCTGGGGGCCGAGTTCATGCCCAAGCTTGACGAAGGGGCCATTGCCGTTCAGGCATGGCGGCTTCCCTCGGTATCGCTGGAAAAGTCGGTTCGGGACACGACCCGGATCGAGCAGGTCCTGAAGGCGTTTCCCGAGGTCCAGACCGCCGTCTCGCGGACCGGCCGCGCGGAAATCGCCACCGACCCGATGGGGGTCGAGACCAGCGATGTCATCGTGATGCTGCGACCGCGCCAGGAGTGGACGACCCTCGAGCGGCCCGACAATCTGGCGCGGGTCATGGGTCAGGTGCTGGAAGGGCAGAATCAGGCAAGCCTGATGCAGCGGGCCGAGGCGGTCTTCGCCGAGTTCCAGAAGCAACATCTGTTCAATCCCAAGGACAAGCTGGTCGTGGCCATCGATGAATTGCTGAACGCCGCGGCGCCGGGCAACGTGTTCAGCTATTCGCAGCCGATCGAGCTGCGGGTGCAAGAGCTGATCGCGGGAGTGCACTCCGACCTGGGCATCAGCCTTTACGGTGACGACCTCGACGTGCTGGGTCAGAAGGGGGACGAGATCGTCGCCGTGCTGCAATCCATTCCCGGCGCTGCCGAGGCCAAGGCCGAGCAGATCGCCGGACTGCCGGTGCTCAAGGTCGACGTCGATCGCGACGCCATCGCGCGCTACGGCGTCAACACGGCCGATGTGCTTGACACGGTGGGGGCCATCGGCGGCAAGATCGTCGGTCAGGTTTTCGAGGGGCAGCAGCGGTTTGCCTTGCAGGTCCGATTTCCCCGTGACGTGCGCCAGAACCTGGAGCAGTTGCGGCGGATCAAGGTGGCCGACTCTCAGGGCCGGCAGATCCCGCTGGAGCAACTGGCGAGGCTCGGCGTCGAGCAGGGGCCGCTCCAGATCTTGCGGCAGAGAGTCCGCCGGCGACACCTGATCGAGTGCAACGTGCGCGGGCGTGACGTGGCCAGCTTCGTCGCCGAGGCACAGCGACGGGTCGCGGCGGAGGTGAACCTTCCTCCCGGTTACTCGCTGCACTGGGGAGGCCAGTTCGAGAACCTGGTCTCGGCCTCAGGGCGGCTGGCGATCGTTGTTCCTCTGGCGCTGGGGCTGATCTTCATCCTGCTCTACTCGACGTTTCATTCGGCGAGACTGGCCGCGCTCATCTACCTTGCGGTGCCGATGGCGGCCATCGGCGGGATCGTTGCCCTGATGTTGCGAGGCATGCCGTTCTCGATTTCGGCTGGTGTCGGCTTCGTGGCGCTCTTCGGCGTTGCCGTGCTCAACGGCCTGGTGCTCGTCAGCCATGCCGAGCACGTTCGGTTGGCAGGGGCCGCGCCCAACGAAGCGGCCTACGAGGCAGGGGAAGTGCGCCTCAGACCCGTGCTCACCACGGCTCTGGTTGCCAGTCTGGGTTTCCTGCCCATGGCGCTGGCGACCAGCGCCGGCGCGGAGGTGCAGCGGCCGCTCGCCACCGTTGTCATCGGCGGGCTCATCAGTTCGACGCTCCTGACGCTGCTGGTCGTCCCCGCCATTTACCACTGGTTCGTACCGGCAGAGCCGTCCGCTCTCAACTCATTCCATTGAAAGACTTTAATGCGTGAATCATGAGAGGGATTTCAGGTTCGATCCGGCGGATGGAGGTCTTGCCATTGCACGGGCAACTTGTTGGACTTAAGTTGGGAAAGTACGCCACGGATCGTTTTCCCCTCTTGCGCACCCCGCGTGGGTCTGTCTGCCGCGAAAACGCCACAGCGCGCGGGGCGATGTCCGTGGCTCACTCCTTTTGAGGTACTTATGTCCGCTACTCTCTCGACGGTCGAGACCTCCTCTGCCTTTGCCGCCGCCTTGCCAACCTCTCCCGCGATCAATGACCTGTCGATCCGGGTTGCCACGGTCAACGGCTCGGGCAGTCAGTCGGCCAATTTCGTCTTGCTGCGTGCACTTTACGCGATGGGGATTCCTTGCAGCGGCAAGAACATCTTCCCGTCGAACATCGAGGGTTTACCCACGTGGTTCCACCTTCGCGCCAGCGCCAAAGGCTACGTGGCACATCGCGTGGACCCGCAAATCCTGGTCTGCATGCACGAGCCCAGCTTCAAGGACGACGTGCTTCAGCTCAGGCCGGGCTCGGTCTGCGTCTACCGCGAAGACTTCAGCCTGAAGCCGCGGGAACTGCGCGACGACGTCATGTTCTTGCCCGTGCCGTTCCAGAAACTGGTGGAGCAAGCCTATCCCCCGGACAAGAGCGACAAGGGTTACCGCGACAAGCTCCGCAAGGTCATCAACATGGTGTATGTCGGGGTCCTGGCCTCGATCTGTGACATCAGTGTTGAGGCGGTCGAGCAGGGGATCCGGCGCGAGTTCCCCGGCCGCAAGGCCAAGGCCGCCGAGATCAACATCGCCGCGGCCCGCACCGGCTTTGATTGGGCGCGGGAACACTTGCCCACCGACCTGCCTTATCGCGTCGAGCCGATGGAATCGACCCAGGACAAGATCCTCATCGAGGGGAACAAGGCAGCGGCCCTGGGCGTTCTCTTTGGCGGCGCCAACGTGCTGGCGTGGTATCCGATCACGCCGTCTTCCAGCCTGGCCGAGTATGCGGAAGAGTTTCTCAAGAAGCACCGCACCCAGGCCGACGGCAAGCATTCCTTCGCGATCGTTCAGGCCGAGGACGAGCTGGCCGCGGTGGGCATGGCCATCGGCGCGGGCTGGGCCGGCGCCCGAGCTCTCACCGCGACATCAGGCCCGGGCATCGCGCTCATGGGTGAGTTTGTCGGCCTGGCCTACTTCGCCGAGATTCCGGTCGTGATCATCGACGTCCAGCGCATGGGGCCAAGCACCGGCTTGCCCACCCGCACCAGCCAGGGAGACATTCTCAAACTGCACCTCCTGGGGCACGGCGACTGCCGGCACGTCGTCCTCATTCCCGCCTCGGTCGAGGAATGCTACGAGATGACCATCGAGGCGCTGGACCTGGCCCAGCAGTTCCAGACCCCCGTGTTCATGGCGATGGACCTGGACCTGGGCATGAACCTCTGGCTCTCCAGCCCGTTCGAGTATCCGACCAAGCCAATCGAGCGCGGCAAGGTGCGCACCGCGGAGGACCTGACGCGGCTGGGCCATTTCGAGCGGTACAAGGACAGCGACGGCGACGGCGTCTGCTACCGGACCATTCCCGGCACCGAGCATCCGCTGGCGGCCTACTTCACCCGAGGCACCGGCCACAACGAGAAGTCGGGCTACAGCGAGCGTCCCGAAGACTGGAAGAAGAACCTCGACCGCCTGGCGCTCAAGCTGGAAACGGCCCGCAAGGCCGTCCCTCGCCCCGCGATCGAGGGGGAATTCGGCGCCCGGCTGGGTTTGATCGCCTACGGCGGCACGCACTTCGCCATGACCGAGTCCCGCGATCTGCTCCAGGCTGAAGGCATCGCCACCGAGTACTGCCGGATCCGCGCCCTGCCGATCGCCGACGAGGTGATCGCCTTCATCGAGCGGCACCAGCGGGTCTACGTGATCGAGCAGAACCGCGATGCGCAGGTGACCTCGCTCTTGCGCGCGACGCTCAGAGGAGCGCTGGCCGACCGCCTGGTTCCCATCACGCACTACAACGGCATTCCGATCGCCGCCGAGAACATCGTCCGGCCCATCCTGGGCTGGGAGAAGAACCCCTCGGGGCCCGGCTGGCCCACCGGCAACGTCGAGCTCGACAATCCCCCGGTCAATCATTCCAGCGACGTCTCTCCCGAGTGAGACATCGACATATTATACACAGTTTTCATACAATCACGAATCAATCCGTTTGCGAGGCAAGAGCTCCATGGCCAGTGAAGCGACGATCACGGTTCAGTCCAACGGTACTTCCTATGCTCTTCCCGTGGCGGCCTTTCAGGGCTTGCCCTCCACCCTCTGCAAGGGGTGCGGACACAACAGCATCACCAGCCACCTCATCGAGGCGTGCAAGTCGACCGGAATCAACCCGTATTACACCGTCAAGCTCAGCGGCATCGGCTGCTCGAGCAAGACGCCGGCCTATTTCCTGGGGGCCAGCCACGGCTTCAACGCGCTGCACGGCCGGATGCCGTCGATCGCGACCGGGGCGATGCTGGCCAATCACAAGCTGGTGTGCATCGGCATCAGCGGTGACGGCGACACCGCCAATATCGGCGTGGGGCAGTTCAAGCACGCATGCCGGCGCAACGTGCCGATGGTCTACATCGTCGAGGACAATGGCTGCTACGGGCTCACCAAGGGCCAGTTCTCGGCGACGGCCGACCTGAACGCCCATCTGCGCAGGCCCACCGGCGAGGCCAACTCGGTGGCGCCGTTTGACCTGTGCATGGAAGCGATCGTCGGCGGGGCCTCGTTCGTCGCGCGGTCGTTCGCCGGCGACAAGAAGCAGCTCGTCCCCTTGCTCAAGGCCGCCCTCAAGCACAAGGGGACGGCGTTTCTGGACATCGTCAGCCCCTGCGTGACCTTCAACGATTTCGAGGGCTCGACC
>JBMFUH010000542.1:0-5182 GCA_049966735.1 Isosphaeraceae bacterium | reverse complement strand
GGGCCCGCAGAATCAGCCGGGGCAAGATTTCAAGTGATGTGGCTCCCTCGCCCCAGAAGAGCCCCAGGGGAATCGCCACGATCACGGCCGCGACCACCCAGACATAGAGCGGAAGTCCCCCCGGTCGACTTTCCGGCTCGTCCTCTGCCGGGGAGTTCTCGAGGTCTTCCCGAGGCACGCTGTTTCCAGAGGCGTCAACCGTCGACATCAAGAACTCCAGGTTCAGATTGCGGTTCCAGCCCCGCTCGTCAATCAGGAGGAAGCCCCCGGCGCATCCGGCGCTCGGTGCGTTTTTCCAGCTTGCGCGCCTTCCGCTCTTCGCGGAGAAGCTGCCTCTGCTGGGGCGTGTGCTGGCCTGGCCAACCGGTCGGCTGCTCGAGATCGTCGTCGGCGTCGTCGCGGGGGCGTTCCGTCCGCGCGGGGCGGCTGGACTTGTCGCGCGAGCCCTGATCCTTGGCGGAATTCCCGACACCGGGTTGCGGAGGCGGTGGAGTTCGGTCTCGGACGGGGGGATCAAGCGGCGGGAAAAAGTCGCGCGGTGGACCGCCGTTGCCGGCTCCCGACCTTCCCTGGAAAATCCGCCCCAGACCATTGATTCCCGTTCCAAGCACGGAGTCCAGCATGTTCACGCCGAGGTCCTTGAACCGCTCGGCGAGCGCATCACGGTTGATCTTAGGATTCTTGAATGTTCCCGTGATAGGAACCTGGATCCGAGCATGTTCGAGGATCTCCGACAGAACGGGGATCTTCTTCTGTGGAGGGGCAACCGCGAAGCTGGCCACGAGGTTCAGGTTCTGATCGAAATCGACCGTGCCCTCGATGCCGACGGCGGCGACATTCCCCAGCGGGATGATCAGTCCCTCCTGGTAAATCGTCCGGCCGACGATCCGGATGGAAACCGGGTCGCGCAGGACCAAAAGCGGCCTGCGCTCCTGCCGGAAGATGGTGATGATCGCCTCGGCGAGCGGCCCCGGCATGAACTCGACCGAATCGAAGAGCACGTCGCCGTCCACCTTCGGCTGCACATCCTTCCCCGCGGCGAGAGGGAAATAAGCGTCCGAGACAACCAGCGACACCCGCCCGCGCACGCGGGTGGCCTGATCCAGCACCGGAGCGGCGTACATCAAGACCCGGTGCGAAACCTCGTCGTTCACCACGACGTCCATCAAGCTGGAACTCGGCCCGAGATGGACCCACGAGACCCCTTGCTTGTCCTGGATCAACTCGGGCTCCAGATGGAGCCGGCCCGAGTTGAGCGTGGAGTCAATCGGATCGATCTTGATCTTCCCCTTGTCAGCGTGCACGACCACCGCCGCGCGACCGAGCCTCATGCCATACACGTCAACCTGTTCGAGGTTGACGCCCAGCTCTCCGCTCAGTTCGGCCAGCCAGTCCTCTTTGCCCGACTTCGGCAACGTTCCCGAGACCCGCCACGATCGCGGCGCACCGGAGATCGAGGCCTTGGGCTCGACCTCGCGCGCCAGCGTCTCGGTGAGTGCCTTCCAGTCCGGAGTCACCACTCCGCTCAGATCGAAACTGGGCGAACCGGTCAGGTCTTTCACCTGCCCGCTGCCTTCCAGCCGGCCGTACGGCGTGACGACCGCCAGCTCGGAGAGTTCGAGCCGCTCGAACTCGTGGGCGATCCTGGCCCGCACGGCAAGCGTCGCCGGATCACGCAACGAGAGGGTTCTCGCTCCCTGCCTGGCTTGCAGATCAGACAAGCCTACTTTGATGTTGAGACTTCGCGCCGATTGCCCCGCGGCGCCGGTGATCTCGGCATGAAGCTCGAGGGCTCCCTTCTCCACGCGAATGTCTTTTCCCAGCCGGAGGGCCCGAGGAATCTGAGCCGCCAACGCGGCGAGGTCGAGCTTCCCCTCGATCCGGCCGCCGCGCTCGCCAGCCGGGGGATAGGAACCCTTCGCGCTCAGCTTGCCCAGCGAGGACGCCACGTCCAGCCGGTCAGCCGTCCAGACGCCCTTGGACCGGTTCAGATTCAATCCCAGCGTCACGGTCTCGAGGCGAACTTCATCGCCCGAGAGCGCCTTGCCGGTGGCGGCAAGGTCAACCAGCTTCGCATCGCCCTCGACGGTGACTTTCCCGGACTTCCGCAAGGCGGCGATGGTCCCGGTGAAGCCGCCTCTGGCCTGGAGATCATCCCTGGTGAACACCCAGGGCCAGCGCTCGCCGACAACCTTCAGCTCGAGGTCCTCGGGCCGGCCATTTTCCCCTTTCTTTCGTCCCACGCTGCCCGTGATCTGGACGGTCCCCGGCGCTGCGTTCGCGACGGCACGCTCCAGCTTCAACCGCCAGGCATTGGGCTGAGGATAGGCGTTGAGGTCGAGATCGATATTGGCCTTATCGGCGTAAAACGGCTCGTTCAACCCCGCGGCGCGGAACCGGAGTGTTCCGTCGACCACCCGGACCAGGATTGTCCGGTCTGGCTCATCCTTGAGGATCGGCCTCAGCGTCTCGAGCAGGTCGAACGTCCCATCGGCCAGCCGCTCGATGTCCACAATGGCGTGGTCGAGCGTGAGGGTGACGGGATCGGGACGGCTCAAGAGGGTTTCCCGCAGGTTCCAGCTCAGATGGGCGGTGGGCGATGAGACGATGTCGTCTCCCTGGGCATCGCGGAGAACCAGGTTGGCGATCTCGATCGGCCGCGACCAGAAGACCCTGAGATGATCGAACCGAACCTCCGCCGGCGCCAGGACGCGGCTGGCCGCCGCCGCGAGCCGTCGCTGAACGATTGGGGTTTCCACAATCCAGGGGAGCGCGGCAACCAGAGCCAGCACGCAGACCAGCCCGACGATGAGGATGAGGGACAACCTCCGCAACCACCGTCGCCGCGGGTTCGAAACGTCCTGCGATTGTGTCATGAGGTCGGTCCAACTCCTCGCCTGAAGTTCATACCTGGCCGCGGCCCGAGAGGCGTGAGGTATTATACCGCGCAGCGTGGGAGTTGAACCGCCTCCGGGGTCTCAGGCTCTTGGGGCACGAGAAGCTCCTCGATCTCACCCCAGACGATCGCCGCGAGCCCAGCGAGCATCAGGGCGATGAAGAGCCAGCACACGCTGATCATCGATGCCGTGACGAAATAGAGCACAGGCGGCAGAAAGAGCCCGGCGAGCAAGAGCGCCTTGAGGACGCGGGAGGCGCTTCGCTGGGCGGTGACTTCCATGCCCGGCACCATCAAGAGCGCCCTCCGGGCGAACCCGCTTGCGACATTCGCTCTCGCAAAGCGGGTCCCGCCATCTTTCTGCTTGACTACGAGAACGACGCCAGGCTGCAAGATTCACCCCGTACGTTCAAGGTTCGCGTAGGTGGGGCAGCCGACCTGGAGGCCACACCGCCCGCGTCGCCGATTCCAGACCCCAGAAGCAAAACAGCACCTTGATCGGCAGCAGAGGTATCGCGTATCTCACATAGTACGACACCAGAATGTAAGGTGTCAGATGCATGACGAAGATCACAAGCGCGATGACTTTGCGCCGGTCCTTCGCCCACCCGGGACTTGCCAACATCAAGACCATGCCGACTACGGGTAGAGGGAAAATGATGCGACCAAGCATTTGGCTCACTGATCCATTGCGCGACTCGTAGGGGATGTGCAGAACGGAGGCCGCCAACAAGCGGTTGAATACCCGCTTGCAGAACGAGAGCGGATTCCCTCGGACGGACTCAAGAAAGGCCCTGCCCTTTTCATCCAAGTACTTCATCTCACCCAGTTGCTTATAGCGTGCGTGCTCCTCTCCGTCAGAAACGTAAGGATGCGTCAAGGCCGTCGCCTCTCGCAAGACGCCGTCGGGCTCCAGACATTGCGATTGGTAGAGCTCGAACGGGAGGTTCGATTTGACCGGTATCAAACGGTGGAAAACGAGGGCGTTGCGGACCGTCCACGGCGTGACCACGGCGGCCGCGATCAGACCGGACACGGCGAAACGCCTGACCCTCCCTGCCGATGCCGCGAGCGTCACAGTAAGGCCGGCCCAGACAGGACCGAGCACCGGTGAGGTGAGCGTGGCCAGTCCCCCCGCGACGCCCCAGCCGACAGCGGCCACGACGCTCGGAAGGCGGGCGTAAAGCCGGTCCGATAGATCCATGAACAAGCAAATCCAGAACAGGACAATCACGTGGTCGTGAGTGTAGATGAACATGTAACGGTAGTGGCACGCCAGAGCGGCAAGATACAGGACGAGGGCAAGGGTGCGATCTCTCTGTGCGTGCCCGGGGCCGGACGCGAATCGGAGGACCAGCAGTCCCATATAGATGAGGACCAGGTCCTGGAGCAACAGGACGACGGACGCGACCGCCTCGATTCCATCCAGGAACTTGAACAGGACGGCCAATAGCGCGGGGAAAACGGGCGCCATCCAGGCGGTCTGGCCGGTCGGAATCCCGAACGGGTCCGCGAAGCCCCTGCCGGCAGCCAGCGACTGGGCGATGCAGCGATGCTCACCGCCCAGGTGGGTGGCCGCTTTGGGCATGACGCCGTGGGAGAGAAAATTGAAGTAGAGAGACGCGCCCAGGACGAACTGTACCAGGACAAGAAGGCAGATCACCTCCTGCTGGTCCCCACCGGCGAGAGTCCCGTTCATGGTGGTCGGCCTTGCTCTACCGGTCGGGGGTATCGAGGGTTGCGCGATCATCCGCCCGCGCGCCTCAGGTCCGCCACGCAAAGCCCGTACAGGCACAGGAGGGCGTAAGTTTGGTAGGGGAGCACAGTCACACACTGAACAGGTGTTGCGGCCTTCCCACCCATGTCAAACGCCGACCAGACAAAGGGCGGGGCAACCCACAGGCACATAACCGAGATGAGGAAGGCAGCGCGGGCGGGCGTGGAGTCCGGCAAGCCCAGCCAGACCACCCCGAGGGGTACCAAGAGGAGCACAAAGTAGTGCTCCCATGTGACAGGCGAAAGGAGAAGCATCGCCGTGACCGCCATACTGAAAGCCACGTCCTCATCGTGCCGGGTCTTCACGTTGCGTGTCGAATGAGCGAGCACAGCCGCGATCGCCAGGGCCGTGCCGATGGTGGCGGCGACAGCCAGCCTGGGGCAGTAGAGTATTGGGTCCGTCCTCGACGTGGCCCTGACTCTTCCAGGCTCGGCGTCCAATAGGCGGCTCCAGAATCCGTTGACCGATGAATTGTTCCACCCCACACGGAACCACTGGATCTCCGGCAC
>JBMFUH010000541.1:0-5183 GCA_049966735.1 Isosphaeraceae bacterium | reverse complement strand
GCGATTTCGGCGGAGCCCACGCGCTTCTGGAACTCGTCGAGCCCTTCGACCAGCCGGCCTGGAGTCCGGACGGTCAATCGATTCTCCTGGCCGGAAAGATATCACGACTTCAGGCGCACAACCTCGAGCGACTTCAGACGTTCGGCCTCGAGCTGATGCGAGTCTTCCTGGATTCCGGCCTGGCCACGCAAGCACTGCCGCTCGGCACCTCCAGACCGGACGAACCGGTCCGTTGGTTCTCGCTCAGCCTGGACCGAGATCAGGAGCAATGCGTCTTCTCCGCCGATGAAAACGAGCGGGTTTCCGCCTTCGCCTTTGCCAATGTCCCTCGCCAGCAGAGGCTCAAGCGGTTTCATCCTCTCGACGTCACCCTCCGCTTGGGCTCTCTGGCGCTCGCCCCGGAGGGACAGCTTGTTGCCATCCGGGTTGAAACGGCAGGTCATCTCGCCCCGCTCCTCTTGTGTCATCTCGGTACGGAAGCCGTGACCTTGCTGGCCCCCGACGCGATCATCCGTCGAGAGTGGCTCGTTTCACTTGTTGCCACCGCGCGGGGGCTGCTACAGGCCGCCTTGCCCCAACCGGTTCTGGACGGTCATCCGATCCCCCGGCAGGGTATTCTGCCGTTGCCCGGAGAAATCTCCGATCAGAGCCTGGTGGTCTCCCGGCTCCGCCATCTGGGGAAGATCGGCCGGGCATTCCTCGATCAGCCGCCGGCCGATACCGGCAGCTCGGTCAGCGACGAGCCCGCGGCCGAGTCGCTCGACGAGTTCCGGCTCTGCTTCGATTATTTCCGTGGCGACTACGCCGCGGCGCTGGCCGATCTCGATTTGCTTGAGTCGCGGTCCGAATCCGATCAGAGAAAGCTGCTGCCGCCGCGGGCGCTGATTCTCCAGGCTCAGGGCGAGTCGCGGCGGGCGCGAGACATCGCCGACTATCTGGTCAAGTCGCGCGACGAGAAACGTCTGGTCGAGGAGACGCCGGCAGGGCTGGTCTTCCGAGCGGCCGAAGACCCCCTCTCCCTCTGGTACCGTTATCTGGCCCAGCGCCTGGCCGCGGGCGCTCCGACAGCAGACTCCGTGGCAGGCGAACTCCACCCCGAGGAGGAGGCCATCCAGTTCCTGGCGCCGAACCCTCTGGAGAGGCTGAATGCGGGCGGAAACGGCCGTGAACCGAGAATTCGCTTCCCGATCCCCCTGCCAGGACCGGGCGGACCCGGCGCGGGGCGGTTCGGCGGTCCGGGAGCAGGTCGCTTTGATGGCGGGGCGTTTGGGCCCGGACGAGTCCCGCGGGGACTCTTCCCTCCGCCAGCCCCGCGGCCGTTCGTTCCCGGTGGTGCCTTCCCGCAGCGGCCATGGCGCAACGGGCAAGGGGGAGTTCGGGTGGATCGCCTTCCTGGGCTTCAGTGAATCAAGATCAGGACCAGTCTTGCCGCCTGGAGCACGCTGGCTCTCTCGTCTGACGTGACTCTTCCCCTGTGGATGATCTCCTCGAGCGTGCGCAACGTATTCTTCATGAGATAAACCGACGGACTGCCCAGCTTCAGCGCTTTCTGGTTTTCGAGCAGCTTGGAGATCACGTCGCGGAGGGTGATTGCCTCGGCCAGCGGATGGTCGGGAGCGTCGGACCAGTGGGGAACCTCGGCCGCGTCGGCGACGCTCGCGGCCACCCGGTGGATCACCCGGCTGATCGCGGTGAGCTTTGGATAGTCCAGCGTCTCCGGCGTGTCGTCGGGCGAATGATAGCGTGGGTTTTCCCCGGTGCTGAAGAACAAAAAGGGGATGTGCCGGGTGCGAAACGGCCCGTAATCGCTGCGGTTCAAGATCAACACGTCGGAGCCGAGCAGGCCCAGCTTGACCGGCTGGTCGCGGGCGGCCTCGTCGATCCAGGGCCTGAGGCCGGGGACATGCTCCGTGCCCATCACGAACACCTCGTGCTGGCAGACGCCCGCGAACGACCGACCGATCATGTCGGCCGTGATGAACAGGACCACCTGCTTGAGCGGAACCGGCGGGTGCGCCACGAAGTAGCGCGAGCCGAACAGACCGATTTCCTCGAGATCGAAGCCGATGAACATCAAGCTCCGGCGCGGCGGTTCCGGCGCGCGGGCGATCGAGCGGGCCACCTCGAGCATCATGGCCACGCCCGAGGCGTTGTCGTCCGCTCCGGGGTAGATCACGTTCCCGCGCTTGCCCATGTGGTCGAAATGGGCCGCCACGATCACCCACTGGTCGCGCAGCTTGGGGTCACGGCCGCGGAGGATCGCGCCCACGTTTCTCCCCTGGACCGCCCCGGGCTCCCTTGCCGGAATCTCCTGCTCGTACCGGTTCGCGAAAAGAGGAGTGAGCTTGAGCCGGCGAAATTCCTCGATCAGCAGCGCGGCCGCTTTCCTCGCTCCGGCCCCGCTCCGGCCTTCCATCTCCGGCGCGGCCAGCGTCTTGACGAACGCTTCGAGGCGCGCTTGCTCGGGCACCACCATGATGGACTTCGCCGCCCCGGCGTCTTTCTCTTCCCCGCGGCCGGAAGAGAGACCGCCCAGCATCAAACAGGCCGCGATCGCCCCGCACGCCGTGTTGAGCAGGGCCCGGCGGCGCGCTGCATCATACTCGGCTTTCGCTGGCGGAACGATCGATTCGCCGGGCCCTGTCAGCAGACTGCTCAGTTTCGGGCCAACCCGTCTCTCGCGCATAACCGTTCTCTCGCTCTTGGAAAAAAAGCGGGAATTTCCCGCGACGGCTGCAAACGTGTGGCATGTTACGATTGGTTTGGGAATGGCTTCCCAACATGGAGGTGGAACGTGTCGCGAAGCTCATGGTTCAAAACGCTCACCCTCGCCGTGTTGTTGCTCGGCCTGGGCGGGCTCAATTCGGCCCAGGCTCAAGACTGGACTGACTATCTGCACTGGCCCTATGTGCCTCCTCAAGTTCCGGGCAATGGTTTCGAGTACCAGGGGCTTTACGACGGCTGGTACAAGTACCCCCGGGAACAGCGCATCGTCCCCCAGATTCAAGGTCCGTACTACCACAACTTCTATGGTGGTTACCGGGTCTTTGGATTCTTCCGTCATCCTCACGGCTGGCACGATTGGAGCAAGAAGACGTACTACCAGGGCAGCCACTTTATCATGGACGTCTTCTGAAACAACAGCGCCTGGCCCATCGCCCCGACTGCTCCCGACCGATCGCCCCGGCCCCCTTCTTCCCTGGAGAAGTGAGCCGGGGTGGTCTGGCGCGCTTCGGGCGTCATCCCAGCGCGCGGGCGATCTGATAGTACGCCTCCGCGGCCTGAGCCACCTGCTCGAGCTCAACCCACTCATCTCGAGTATGCGCCTGGGCGATATCTCCCGGACCGAATACCACGCAGGGCAAGCCGCTGGCCCCCAGCGGGCCGGCATCAGTGCCATACGGAACGCCGACGACGTTCGGTTCGATTCCCCGCACCTGAGCGATGGCCTCCTTGATCGGTCCGAGCCAGGCTTCAGCGCGGGGAACCAGCGCGGGCATGCTCACCCAGGGATCGCCGAACTCCAGTCCTTCCGTCGATCCCAGCCAGTTGCTCACGAACGATCGGACATCCGCGAGGGCTTCCGCTAGATCCTCTCCCGGGATCAGCCGGCGATCGATCTCAATCTCGCACCAGTCGGGAACCGTGTTAACGCTTTGCCCTCCCTCGATCCTGCCGACCGAAAGGGTAGGTGGACCCACGAGCGGATCCGAGGTCGTTTCGTCGAGCATATCGGCATACTCGATCAGAGCGGTCAGAACATGGCTCATCCGGTAGATGGCGTTGACTCCGAGTTCCGGGGTCGAGCTATGGCAAGCCACGCCTCGAGTCCGGATCCTCCAGCGCAAGGCGCCCTTGTGGCAGTGAACCAGGTCCAGGCGAGTCGGTTCGGCCACGATGGCCAGATCGACGCCGAGGTCGGCTTGCACAAGCTTTGACGACCCGGTGTGAGTGAATTCCTCATCGACGGTGCAAGCCAGAATAACTGACGCCGCATGCGCCGGGCGATCACGGGCGAGCCGGGCGACCGCCGTCAACATGGCGGCCATCCCTCCCTTGATGTCGCATGCCCCCCGGCCATACATTCGCCCTCCCTCGACTCGCGGCACGAATGGGTCGATCGTCATGCCGTCGGTTGGCACGGTGTCCTGGTGGGCGTCGAAGAGCAAGGTCCTCCGCGAACCGGGCAGGTCGACCTTCGCCAGCAGGTTGTCGCGGCCCGGCGAGACCGTCTGGCGCTCCCAGGGAATGCCGTGGTCCGAGAACCAGTTCTCCAGGTAAGCGCTGAGACGCGTTTCGAGCAGCTCCGGTCCGGACAGAGCACGACCCATCGGGTTCACACTGGGTATGCAGACCAGGTCTCCCAGCAGGCGCGTCAGATCGTTCACGGATTGGCCTCTTCTCTGTCTCACTTGACCCGTTCCAGGTACTCGCCGGTTCGCGTGTCGATCCGGATCTTCTCACCCGGCTTGACGAACGGGGGAACCTGGACCTTGAGTCCCGTTTCCAGGGTGGCGTCCTTGTACTGGTTGGTGGCCGTGGCGCCGGCGATCGCCGGAGGGGTATCGGTCACGGTCAGCTCGACGGAATCGGGAATCTCGATGGAGACCGGCTTGTCGCTGATGTACTTGACCATCACCTTGGTGTTGGGCAGCAGGTACTGCATCGCCGTGCCGATGATGTCCTCGCCGAAATGAAGCTGATCGTAGGTCTCGGTGTCCATGAAGACGTGCTCGCCTCCGGCCGAGTAGAGATATTCGTACTCCTTGGTCTCGACGAACGGCACCTCGATCTGGTCAACCGACCGGAGCCGCTTGTCGATCAGGGCCCCGTTGTTCATGTTCCGGAGCTTGGTCTGGACCATGGCCCGGAGGTTGCCCGGGGTGTGATGGGCGAAGTCCACGACGACGTAGTTCACCCCATCCATGGTGACCACCATTCCCCGGCGGATGTCTGTGGCTTTGAGCAACATGGCGTTTCGCGTATCTCCTGGATGCTGTGCAAATGCTCAATCTTTCCTTGCAGGCGGAATTCTAGAACTGTATCGGTCATGGCGGTTTTTTGCTAGGGAAGAGGCGGGGAAGAAGTTCCCGGTCTTGATCCGAACCAGGTCCCGCGGAGACCATTTCACAGCGCGGCCGAGCCGCAACCCAAAGACGGTGCAGGGCCACGGATTGAACACG
>JBMFUH010000540.1:0-5183 GCA_049966735.1 Isosphaeraceae bacterium | reverse complement strand
CGGGAATCGTGGCGGTCGGCGCCGTGACCGCTTTCTCGACCATGATGCTCAGACGGCGCCGGAAGGGCTCGTGGAGGAGGGAGGCCGGCGCGAACCTTCAAGGAGGTCTTGACCTGTTTACCAGTCCCTCCAATTTATGGAAACTGGGAGAGATATGAACGATGACTCTCTGGACACGATGCTGGAGAAGCTGACCCGGGGTGAATCGGCGGCGGCAGAGCAACTCTTCCGCAATTTTGAGCCGTTTCTCCGAGCCATGGTGCGTCGTCGGCTGAGCCCGCCGCTGCGGGCCAAGTTTGACTCGATCGACGTGGTCCAGTCGGTCTGGGCCGAAGTCCTCGCCGGCTTTCGCGAGCGCCAGTGGGAGTTCAAGGATCAGGCCGCTCTCAAGTCGTTTCTCGCCCGGGTGGCTTACAACAAGTTCGTCACCGAGTGTCGTCGCAACAGCACCGCACTGGAGCGTGAGCGGCCATTCTCGCCGGAAGTGACGGAGCGGATGGTGTCTTCCGGGCAGCCGCGGCCCAGTGAAGTGGTCCAGGCCGACGAGCTCTGGGAGACGCTCAACAGGCTCTGTCCCCCGGCCCACCGCCCGATCCTCGAACTCAAGAGGCAAGGTCTGCTCCTCTCCGAGATTGCCGCGCGAGTCGGTCTGCATGAGGGAAGCGTGCGGCGAATCCTCTACGACCTGGCCAAGCGCGTTGCCGCTGCCAGGGCCGGCTCATCCGGCGCTGAGGGGCCCAATTCCGAGGAAGCTTGATGCGCACCGTCCCGCGCGATCGAGTTGAGCTCCAGGAGGCGTCGAGCACCGCGGCGAGCGGTCAGGAGGGCCTGCCGCTTGATCCGGCCGGGCCCCTGGCCACTCGTCAGGTGGAGTTGATGGTTGCGGCCTGGCGGCGCGGCGAGCAGATCCTGGCCGAGGACATCCTCGCCGATCATCCCGAGCTGGGTGACGAAGCCGCCATGCGCCTGATCTACGAGGAAGTCTGCCTGCGGCTCGAAGCCGGGCAATCCGTCGATCCCGCCGCGATCGCCCGCCGTTTTCCCCAGTGGCGCGACGAGCTGGAAATCCTCCTCGACTGTCAGCTCAAAATGCAGGGCGGCCCGGTCTCTCCCGCTTTCCCGGAGGTGGGCGAAACGCTCGCCGGCTTCCGGCTGATCTGGGAACTGGGTCAAGGCGCCGCCGGCAGGGTGTTCCTGGCCTCTCAGCCTTCCCTCGCCGATCGTCCCGTCGTGCTCAAGATCACCCGCCTGGGCCGGGAGGAACATCTTTCACTCGCTCGACTTCAGCACATGTATATCGTTCCGCTCTATTCCGAGCATGTGCTCCAGGCTCGCGGGCTTCAGGTTCTTTGCATGCCCTTCCTGGGAGGGGCGACGCTGGGGCAGATTCTGGAATCTCTCAAGCAAGAGCCCGCCGGCGAGCGTACGGGTAGGGGGTTCATCGACGCCCTGGTGGAGATCGAGGGGCGGTTGCCGCTCACCTCGGCGGCGGAAGGGCCATACCGGGATTTCCTGGCCCGTTCGTCCTATGTGACGGCGATTTGCTCGATCGGCGCCTGTCTGGCCGACGGCTTGCAGTACGCCCACGATCGAGATCTGGTGCACATGGACATCAAGCCGTCCAATGTCTTGCTGGCCGGTGACGGACAGCCCATGCTGCTGGACTTCCACCTGGCAAGGAAGCCAATCCGCCCTGGTGGCGCGATCCCTCTCTGGATGGGAGGAACTCCCGAGTACATGGCGCCCGAACAGGCCCAGGCGGTGGATTGCGTGCGCACGGGCGGCAAGATCACCGTGAGCGTGGACGAGCGAGCAGATCTCTACTCCCTGGGCCTCTTGCTTTACGAAGCCTTGAGCGGTTCCCAGCCCCACGCGCGGGGCGCGGAGCTGCCGCCGCTTGATCGCATCAATCCCGCCGTTTCGCCTGGGCTCTCCGATATAGTCGATAAGTGCCTGTCCCAAGATCCCGGCGATCGATACCGCGATGCCGCGGCGCTGGCCACTGACCTGAGGTGCCACCTCGCCGATTTGCCGCTGCGTGGCGTGCCCAACCGCAGTCTCGTGGAAACGTGGAGAAAATGGCGGCGCCGCCGCCCTCAAGGAGTGGTGGTCGGCTCGATGCTGGTGGTCTTGTCCGGCGTAGCGCTGGCTGCCGGCTCATGGGCCTGGACCGGCTATCGCCAGCGCGTCGGCGAAGTCCGGGCCTCCTTGGACGAAGGCCGGAACTGGCTCAGACTCCGCCAGTACCCGGCGGCGACGACCGCCCTCACCCACGGGCTTGCTATCGCTGCTCATCTCCCCTTCGTCTCCATGGAAAAGCAGGAATTGATGAGGTTATTCAACTTAGCCGAGCAGAGATGGAAGGCCGCCGAGCTGCACCGACTCGCGGAGTTGATCCGTCTCCGCTATGCGATGGGTGAGCCTGCACCCAAGGAAGCAAACTGGCTGCTCGCGAAGGGATGCGAGGTCTGGGAGGCGCGGGGATCCCTCAGAACGCCCATCGGGGAGCGCTCCCGGCCAGAACTCGAGGAAAACATCAGAAAAGACCTTGTCGATTTCCTCTCCATCTGGACGGAATTGCGAGTCCGCCTGGCTCCTCCGGCGGAGCGTGACGCCGCCAGGCGCGAATCCGTGCAGATTCTCTCCGCCGCGGAGGCGGAATTTGGTCCCCTTCTCTCCTTCGACCGGATGATGGCAGCCATTCAGGATTCCGGCGGATCAGTCAAGCCCCGACCTGCCATGACGCGGCCGCCGAGTTCGGCCTGGGATTGCTACGAGCAGGGCAGATCGTTGCTTCGAACCGGTGAGTACCAGCAAGCGTTCCGGCAGTTTGAGCTCGGCCTCGAACTTCAGCCGCAGGATTTCTGGCTCAATTTTTATGAGGGAGTGTGCGCATACCGGTTGGGAAAGCTGGAGGAGGCCGTTCACGCCTTTCATATCTGTATTGTCCTCTCACCCGGCACTGCCGAATGTTATTACAATCGCGGCCTGGCTTATCAGGAACTCGGCAGCCTGGCCAAGGCCAAACGCGACTACGATCAGGCTCTCAAGCTGAACCCCAAACTCACCGGCGCTGCCTTGAATCGAGGCGTCGTCGAGTATCAGCAGGAGCATCTGGACGAGGCCGCCGCAAGCCTCGAGCAGGCGCTCGACACCGCTTTGGACAACCGGACGCGTTGCGAGGTCTTTTACACCCAGGGCCTGGTCGAACTGGCCCGAAACAGGCGTGCCAGGGGCCTGGAGCTGTTGAAGAGAGCCGCCGACGGCGGCCACGCGAAAGCCAGGTCCCAGCTCCAGCGTCTCCAGTCCGAACGATAGATCAACCCCTTCCTTCGTCAACCACTTGTCGCCACGTTCGCTCAGGGGTGACGCCGGGCGGAGGATGGATCGTCCTGGCGAGGAAGAAGGCCAAGGGTATGATAGACGGTCGCCGAGCTAGCATCGACCTGGTTGGACAGGTAAACGGCGTCGAAGAGCCGGCTGAACGCGAGCACTTGGTCCACGTCGTGAGCCACGTCCTGGCGATCGCGCTTCTGCCCTGCGGCAATCCTCTCGATGAGGCGGTCGTGACGCGCGACGATCCGCTGCGCCACCGCGGCGAGGTCAAGGCAAAGGAACGACTGAGCGTCGGCGAAACCTCGTGCGCGAAGCCGCCGAAAGCGCTCGCCGGAGGCGGGGCCCGCGCCTGCCGCCAGATACCGCGCCACTACCGCGGCCGACGTCCCCAGCACCAGGCGGTGGCCCGGCCGGTCCACGGCATAGGCGAACTGGATGGGAGGCTCCAGGGTCTTGACGGTCACGCCCGCCACCTCGCGCGAGACGATTCGCGCATCTCCCTGTTTTTTCTTTTGGTCAAGCGTGATCAGAGCCAGGAGGGTGTTCAAGGCGTTGTCCAGGGCATCGGCAACGGTCGCCCGCGGCGGAGCGTTCGATCCCGCGCTCGGCTTTGTCTCCGCCCTCGAGCCAAACTCCAGGGCGATCACCGTGGGAAAAGGCCATTTGCCGGCAGTGGGCGGGGACGCCTCGGTCTTTGGCTCAAGGTCGGCGGGAGCATCCGCCAGGATGATCACACGGGGGCCCAGGACGGGAAGAATGCGGGTCTGGAGATCTTCACCCAGCAGAAGCCCTTGGGCGACAGCCTCAACGTTGGCGGCGATTTTCTTCTCCCGGTCCGAGAGGGCCCCGCGCACGGTCTGGAGAAGCCACTGGAAATCCATCTGCAATGACCCGACCAGGAGCGTTGTGGCTGGCAGCCGATCGAGCTCTTGAGCGGTCGGTAGGGCGCGGAGTTTCCAACTGCCCAGGAACTCGCGGAACCTGTCGGGCTGGAAAACCTCCGCGATCTGGAGAGCCGGATGCTCCTCACAAACGACCAGGGCCGCGCCGGCGAACTCGTGAGCCGCCACGTAGCGCTCGAGCAGTGCCCGGCCGCGCGATCGGTCTCCCGGGGCCTTTTCGAGCAGGTTCTCCGCGAACCGAGCGTCCACAAAGAGCCTGGCGAAGGTCCCGTCGGGAAGCCGGCAAGCGAGGGCGTCGAATTTCCCGGCGACTCCCGGAGCCGCGTCCGTCGCGCCCTCTCGAGCCTTGCGGTCGATCAACTGCCGGATCACTTCCTCCGAGTTCGAGATGGCGAAGGTCCCGTCGGGGAAGTTCACGTAGGCGTCGGTTTTGCGGTCGGCGCCGGGAGGGAATTTGCGGACGAAGTAGGAGGTCTTACCCTGCTTGTGATCGTCGATGGACGCCAGCTCGCCGTTGTTCTGCTGAATGGTGTTGATGAGGTCGATCAGCTTCTTGAGCAGAGCGGGGTCGCGCGCCTTGAGAACCAGCAGCCCGCTTGCCTGGCTGGAGTC
This sequence comes from Isosphaeraceae bacterium, assembly GCA_049966735.1. Lineage (GTDB taxonomy): Bacteria > Planctomycetota > Planctomycetia > Isosphaerales > Isosphaeraceae > Aquisphaera. Next base: position 333 of record JBMFUH010000540.1, on the reverse strand, counting down.
GATCGGGCCCGCGCCTTGCGTGGGAAGGCGGACGGCGAAGACCACGGCGTCACCGAGAACCTGGTCGCGGATATCGGTGAGCTTGGCCTGGAGCATGCCTTCGATCTGGTCGCGCGCCGTCTCGAGTTGCTCGTATTTCTCGGAGTCGAACCAGGCCTTGACCGCCGGGAGCTTTGCCAGCTCGGCGGCCAGCTTCGAGGACAGGAGCGCGTGCGCCTGGCCACGCAGGTCCTCGACGGTCAGCACGACTCCCGAGTCGGGAGGGATCAGCTTGAGCAGTTCCCGCGTGCCCCGGCCCTGCTCCTGGGCCAGCGCGCTCCCAGCAACGAGCCC
>JBMFUH010000539.1:0-5194 GCA_049966735.1 Isosphaeraceae bacterium | reverse complement strand
AGCGGACCCTACGATATTCAATGAGTGCGCAAGCCGACTGCAAACCGCTCTAGACGCGCGTGGCGGCTGGTTGGAGTGGGGCGGCGACGGGGCGGCGGGTGGTCATGGTGGGGCGGAACATCATCAGAATGGCCAGGGGAAGATAGAGCAAAACGAGCGTTCCCCCTTTGTCCAGGTACCAGAACTGGCTGGCGACCAATAGCGCCGCGGACAGGCAGATCAGCTCGGCCAGGTTCTTCCGCACCGGCCAGAGCATGGTCACGATGACGAACGCCCCGTAGGCGATGAGCACGGGCAGCCGGAAGGCCGTGTCGATTCGAGCCCAGAAGCTGCCGGCGGACGTCGGTTCGAACCAGGGCAAGAGGCCGGCCTCGGCGATGCTCCGCGCTCCCAGCGCTCTGGCCCACCGGCCCAGTTCCGGAATCGACATGCCGAGCAAGGCACAGGCGACGACCACCGAGCAGGCGACGAGGAGAAACCGGTACATGCCCCGGCCGCGGTAGTAGCCGGCCCAGATGGCGATCAGGCCCAGGCAAGCCGGGATCCAGCCGGCCGCCAGACCGATGAGCGCGCCGGTGACCGACGGCCGCTGGTGCCAGTATACAGCCAGAATGATGAGCGCCGCGGAGATGAGCTGGCCGCTGTCCACGACCGCCATCCGGGTGTAAGGAAGCAGCAGGTAGCAAGAGGCCATCGCCAGCCCCGCGATCGGCCGCTCGAAGTGCTTCCAGCCGATCAGGAAGAGCCCGACGACCAGGCCGCAGTGGGCGAGAACGGCGAGGACTCGTGACGCGATGACCTGTGCCGGCTCTTGCTTGAGCGAGGGTGGGAGTATCGGCTCGATGGCATGCTTGACAGCGGCGGCGGCCGCCGCCGGGGCAGGAGAACTGGATACTGTCTGCTCTTCTCGACCGGCAGGCTCGGCGGGGTTTCGCGCGGCACCATCGTGCACGGGCAAGCTGACCGTTTCCGCCAGCAGGAGTCCCAGGACTCCGATCGACAGGCAGAGCAGACCGGCGGCGTTGAGGTTGGGCTCAAGCAAGGGTCGGCGTGTGAGGCCAAGATCAAACAGGCAGCGCAGAAGCCAGGCGGTCGAGCCGATGAACAGCCAGATGAAGCCCGACCACGGCGGATTGGCCTGGTCGCCGGCGATCGACATCATGCCGGGAACCAGCACGAAGAGGAGCAGGAGGTCGAGGTTGCGGACGCTCCACACCCGGCTGAACTTGAAAAAGAGCGTCACGCAGCCCAGGAGCGAGAGAAAGAGCCAGACCTCCGGGTCCAGACCAAGATCGGTAACGAGTACGCCTTTCACGGCAACCTCATCAGTCCGATTCGAATGGTATGGGTTCGCCCGAGAGCTGGCGCAGTGCGTTGAGCGCCGCGCGCTGTTCGGCCTCTTTCTTGTTGCGTCCCCAGGCCGGCGAATAGCGCTGACGGCCGATCACCGCGGTGATCTTGAAACACTTCGAGTGGTCCGGGCCCTTCTCATCGAGCAAGAGGTAGGTCGGCGTTTCGCCGTACTCGCGCTGGGCCACCTGCTGGAGATTGCTCTTGTAGTTGACTCCGCCGTGCCCCTCCACGGCCGCGTCGATCTCCGGTTCGATATGAGCCACGATGAACCTGCGGGCCGATTCGATTCCACCGTCGAGAAAGATGGCGCCGATCAGGCTCTCGAAGACATCGGCCAGGACCGAGGGGGGCGTGTGCTCGTGCAGCCCCATCCCCTTGCCCATGACCAGATAGGCGTCGATTCCCAGGTTTCCGGAGATCTTGGCGCAGGTTAGCCGTGAGACGACGATCGATTTGATCCGCGTCAGCTCGCCTTCCTGGTAGTCGGGAAACTTGCGGAAGAGAAGCTCGCAGACCACGGCGCCCAGGATGGCGTCTCCCAGGAACTCGAGCCGCTCATTGGAGGCCAGGCGGTGGTTGGCGCCGGAGGCGTGCGTGAGCGCCTCGCGGAGCAAGTTGGGGTCGCGGAACGCGTAGTCGATCACTTTCTGGCAATCATCGAGTGATCGCGAATCGTCCCGGCGGATCATCGGGGGCATGCTCGAATCAAAGTTTCACACAAGGAGTTACGACAAGAAATTTCAGGCTATCCCTCCACAAGGTGGTTGTCAACCATCTCGTCGAGGGGAACCGATCGAGCAGATCGGATGAACGCGTCGACTTGAGCGAGGTCTTTGCGGCCAGGCGCGGCTTCGACACCGCTGGCCACGTCGACCATCCAGGGGCGCACTCGTCTGATCCGGGCCGCGACGTTCCGGGCATCGAGCCCGCCCGCCAGGATCAGGCGGGGCAGGGGGGGAAGCAGGTCGAGGATGTCCTCCGCCACGAGTGTGCCCGTTCCACCGGCTTGCCCTGGCACGGCGGCGTCGACGAGAACGGCGTCGGGAGGACGGCCCAGCGTCTGGGCACGCTCGAGATACGCCAGCATCTCTTGGATATCCGCCAGACGGCCTAGCCGGAACGCGCGGATGATGTGGAATCGAGCCAACGCCAGCAAATCAAGGGCGGGCTCCCGACCGTGGAGCTGCACAATCTGGAGCCCGAGACCCAGGGCGATCTCCCCGACCTCATCGGCGGGAAGGTCCACGAAGAGCCCGACGACGCGCGCGGGGTCCGCCACGGCCGAAATGATTTCCCTGGCCCGCTCGCGAGGGACAAATCTTGACGAGCGGGGATGGAAATTCAAGCCGATCCAGTCGGCGCCCGCGTGCAGACAAGCCAGCGCCTCGTCGACCCTGGTCAAACCACAGATCTTGATGCGGACCGTGGAACCGGACACATCGTTCCTCGCGTGCCCCGCCATCGAGAATTGGGTACGGGTCAGGCCACGCCGAGTTTCGCCAGGGCCGCGCGGAACTTGGTCTCGGGATTCACTCCCACTAGCCGATCGACTTCCTTGCCTTCCTGGAAGACCAGGACGGTCGGAATGGCGGAAATTCGCAGGCTGCCAGGTGTATCCTGGTTTTCATCCGTGTTGAGCTTGCCGATTTTCACCCGTCCCTCGTACTCGCCAGCGAGTTTTTCGATGGTCGGAGCAAGCATGCGGCAGGGGCCGCACCAGGGTGCCCAGAAATCGATCACCACGGGAATCGAGGAATCCAGGACTTCCGACTTCCAGTTGGCGTCGGTAAACTCCTTCACGCTGCCGGCCATAATCACTGCCTCTTCAAACAACGGGGGTCTCAGGGGCACGAACACCTATTGTACCGATCCCACACACCGGACAATCCCCAAATATGGAGGCATTATAAGGTGGTCGACAGGCGAGTCAACACTCGTGGACCTCTGGCCTCGGAGGGCGGGAGGAGAAGCGTCCGCGCCTTGCTTGCCGCGCTGGGTCCTCGTTCCGGTGGCTGGTTTCGCCTTCTCCTCCTGGCAGTGCCCGCGGCGTTCGTTCTGCGAATCGTCGGCACCCGGCCGATCTGGCTCTTTGCCTGCTCCGCCGCGGCCATCATTCCGCTGGCGGGTCTCATGGGCGAGGCGACGGAGCAACTTGCCGACCGGCTCGGTCCGGGAGTCGGGGGCCTGTTCAACGCCACCTTCGGCAACGCCGCGGAGCTGATCATCGGCCTCTTCGCCCTCTTCAAGGGCTATGACGAGGTGGTCAAGGCCTCCCTGACCGGCAGTATCCTGGGTAATGTGCTGCTCGTTCTGGGAGCCAGCCTGCTTGCCGGGGGAATCAAGCACAACACTCAGTTCTTCAACCGTACCGCCGCCGGCGTCGGCGCGACGATGCTCATGCTGGCCGCCTTCGGTCTGCTGGTTCCGGCCATCTTCCACGAGTTACCCGAGGTCTCGGCGCGCGACCTGGCGCTCGAGCACGAACTGAGCGTCGGGGTCGCGACCATCTTGATCCTGACGTACATGGCCCATCTGGTCTTCAGCCTGATCACTCACAAGAGGCTGTTCAATCCCGAACGGGAGAAGCTGGCATCCCAGGAAACGCGCTGGAGCGGCCGCGCCGCCGCTGTGGTCCTTGTCGTCGCAACCGTTCTGGTCGCGCTCATGAGCGAAATGCTGGTCGGAACCGTGGAGCATGCCAGTCATTTCCTGGGCATGAACCAGGTCTTCGTGGGGGTAGTTGTCGTGGCGATCGTGGGCAACGCCGCCGAGCATTCCACCGCCGTCCTGGTGGCGCTCAAGAACCAGATGGACCTGGCCGTGGGAATCGCGCTGGGCTCGGCCCTGCAAATTGCCCTCTTGGTGGCGCCCGTGCTGGTCTTCGCCAGCTATCTGAGGCCCACGCCCTTGGACTTGCGGTTCACCTCGCTCGAGGTCCTGGCGGTGATCCTGGGCGTCCTGATCGCCCGGATGGTCGCCGAGGACGGCGAGTCGAACTGGCTCGAGGGGTTGATGCTGCTCTCGGTCTACGCGATTCTCTCCCTCGCCTTCTTCTTTCTGCCGGAGCGTGCCGGATCGCCCCAAAACAAGCGGCCCGCGGCGCCCGACCGGCCGATCGGCGCCCGGGCCGGAGAATCGCTTCCCTCGGCGGTCGTCGGTTTGCCGGATCATTTCTTGGAGCGCTTGGGCACGACCTCCTCGATGTCACCCAGGTAGAGCAGCCGGCCGCAGCTCAGGCAGAAGACGAGTTGATCGCGGTTGATCAGGTGGTTGAGCATCTGAGGGGTCACCGAGGTGAAGCAGCCCAGGCAGGCGCCGCCCTCGCAGGCGGCGAGGGCATCGGCGCCATACTGGCGAACGGTCCGGGCGTACCGTTCGCGGTTCTCCTCGGGAATGGATGCTTCGGCGTCGGAGATGGCGGCCTCGAGTTCTTGAAGCTGCGCCTGATGCACGGCCGCCTGAGATTCGATCTCGGCCTGGAGATTGGCAACCTCCTGAGCGAAGGTCTTGATCTCGGCCTCGAGCTTGGCCAGGGCGGCGCCCTGGGTCTCGATCGATTCGTACGCCAGGAGGATCTCGTCCTCGGTCTTGCTCATCGCCGACCTGTCGTGAGCGATCTGGTTTTGCAGGGCCTTGTATTCTTCGTTCTTCTTGACCTGGTTGAGCTTGATCTTGAAATCGTCGATCTTGGTCTGCTGCGACTGGAGCGCATGTTCGCTCTTCTTGAGATGGACCTTGGCGTCCTGGAGGGCCTTGCGCGATTTCTCGAGTTCGGTCTGACGGCCGGCCAGCGCGGTTTGACGTGCGGCCAGCGTCCGGGGCGCCGAGGCCAGGCGGTCGC